>JAGHVP010000058.1 GCA_018064305.1 Candidatus Equibacterium intestinale
CGCTGAAGCCGCTGAAAAGGCAGGCGCAGACGGCAAGGGCGCAGTGCTCGGTCACACGCTCAAACTGTATGCCTCACGTTTCCTTCCTTCAAGCGACTCGCTCATTCCCACAGGCGAAAAGGCACCCGTGGCAGGGACTCCGATGGACTTCACTTCTGCAAAGGCGCTCGGCAGCGACATATCCGCAGACTTCGAGCCTCTCAAGTTCGGCAAGGGTTATGACCACTGCTTCTGCCTCGACGGCTACGACGGCACAGTCCGTCCCGCTGCAGAGCTCTGCTGTGCAGAATCGGGCCGCAAGGTGATAATGTCAACAAACCAGCCCGGAGTGCAGATTTACACAGGCTGCTGGCTTGACGGCTGCCCCGACTCCCCCACCGGCTACAAGTATCACGACTACGATGCAGTAGCAATGGAATGCCAGGCATTCCCCGACTCTCCCAACAGGCCGGACTTCCCCTTCAAGCCTCTCCTTCCCGGCGAGACCTACACAAACATCATCGAATGGCAGTTCCAATAGGCCGCTCCAGTTATCGAGAAAAGGCTCCGAGCTTATGACTTGGGGCCTTTTTCGTTATGGGGTGCGGCCCGCAGAGGCTTTACTCTGTAATCGCCGCTACGAACTCGGCGGGGGATATTATGCGGAGGGAGTCGGTTGGGGTGGAGAGCAGATGCCTGTCGCGGGTGACCATCACGTGGCAGGCATTTTCGCGGGCGCAGGCCAGCTGGAGGGCGTCTTCAGGGTCTTCAACATCCAGCTGGAGAGAGTCGTTCCACTGCCCCGGTGTCATAGGAAGAATCGTGAACATCTTCTGCAGAAATGAGGCTGTGACAGACTTGTTGCACTTGCGGATGACATACAGCGCATTCACTCCCGTAAGAACAGATATGCATATCCTGTAATACGGAGTGCTGCCGGCAATGACTATTTTCTCAGCCACACCATCACCCATTCTGCCTGTGAAATAGTCAAGCAGGACATTCGTATCCAGAAATACCTTTACCTGTTCCATATCCTTTCAAATCGCTCATCCTTTTCACAATCTTCTACCGATTCCGGCGTAACGCAGCCCGAATATTTTCTGGCAAGCCGGCTGGGAATCGATGAGAAGTCAACCTTCGGCAAAGAGACGGCACTTTCTGAATCTTTTGAAATAAGTGCCTTTATGTACGCGGCAATATCTGTCCCGTTCTTTCTGGCATTGATGGCAGCCTGCTGATATGATTTGCTGTCCAGGTAAACAGCCCCGGCCGCTGGGTCACAGAGCACGCCCGCACCATATCCATCCACCAGCGAAGAAACACCTGTTATCTCCTCACCAAGAGCCTGCGACAGCTCTGCAAGCAGGTCGCTTGTGAAATTATGACTTCCGCTCAGCCATCTGGTCACTTCTGAACGGCTGCGCCCCACAGCATCCGCCAGCTGGCTCTTGCTGAGCCCCTTCCTTTCCATAGCGGAAGCAAGCTGCTGCGCTATGACCATCCTTCTTTTTTCAGAACTTGATATCATAGTGCAAATATAACAGAAATTCACTTATATGCAAATTATACATATAAGTGAATTTATATTCGGGTTTCAAAAAGCTCCGCAGCGGCTCTTTACAGCACCAGGCTTTCGGCCACCTCGATCATGATGTGGACAGCAAGGATGTGCATCTCCTGGATGCGGTCGCTGTAGCCGCTGTGGTCTACTGCGATGACAACGTCTGAAAGTGCAGCCAGTTTGTTCTGCCCCTTGCGGGTCATCCCCACAACCTTCATTCCGATAGCCTTTGCAGCCTCTGCTGCGCGTACGATGTTCTCTGAATTGCCGCTTGTTGAGAAACCGATCAGGAGGTCGGCAGGACCGCCGATGGCCTGAACGTGCTTCGAATAGATTTCGGCGAACGAATAGTCATTCGCCACACATGTGATGTGGGCGGGATCGTTGAGGGCCACTGCCGGCAGAGGACGGCGGTTGCAGCGGAAACGGCCAGTGAGCTCCTCGGCGAAATGAGTCGCATCGCAGAGCGAGCCGCCGTTACCACAGGTTATCACCTTGCCGCCGGCCTTGATTGTCTCGGCAATCAGGCATCCTGCATTGTATATACTGTCCGCCGTAGCGGGATCATTCAAAAAAGACTGAGAAACCTTTGCGGACTCGGCCAAACTGTTCAATACTGTTTCTTTCATAATTTATTTACCCATTTTTGCCGCGCTGAAATCACCCACCGTCATTGCAGAATCGGTGAAGAATTCAATCGTATCATAGAATTTCTTAGGGAAGATCTGGTTGGTCATCACACGCGATCCGTTGTCTATGAAAAGCTCTGTGCTCTGACGGTCTACAAACAACTCGACCTCATAGCTTTCCCCGGCCACAAGCGGGCACACGACCAGGCGCGACGAGAAGTCTTCGTCGAACACCACCTTCGAGCTCCTGCTGCGGTCCATCACCACCTTTGCCTCTTCGCCGTCAACTACAGAGAATTTGTATTCTATCATCTCCCCCTCATTGTTTTTCAGGCGGAAGCCATACTCGCCCAGCGCGCTGAGGGTGAAATGGATGAAATATGCGCCGTCGTTGTTTTTCAGGATATCGAAGCACTCAGAGCCCTCGACAACGAATTCGTCACGTGTTTCCTCGAAGCTCTTGTCTGTATAGATTTCAGGCGAAGGAACACTCGCAACAATGAAGGACTCCCCTTCTGCACGTACCTCGAGGTCGCGGGGAATTGTCATACCGTTGCGGAATTCCACCGAAGGAGTATGGTTGGTATATGCCCAGTCACTCATCCATCCTATGTAGATTGCGCGGCTGCCGGTGTTGCTGTATACCACACCGGCATAGTTGTCACGGCCGTAGTCAAGCCAGAGCGGATAGTCGAGAGGATCTTCGACGAAAGTGCCGTTCTGCCATGTGCCTATGAAATACTGCACCGCACCGCCTTCATTCGGGCCGTGAGGATATATACTGGTAAGCAGCACATACTTCTGCACAGTGTCGGCCTCGTTCAGCGCTGGCACAGGGAACATTGCGGGGCATTCCCACCATCCGTCGTGGCTGCCCACTCCCCGTCCGAACTCGCCGGTGAAGTTCCACTCCGCCAGATTGTCAGATTCGTAGAAACGCAGGCATTCGCCAATTGTCACAGCCATCACCCACTTGCCGTCGATCTGCAGCACGTATGGGTCGCGGAAATCGCGGCGGTGCTCTTCAATCACGGGATTGCCGCCGTAAGGGGTGTAGGTATAACCGCCGTCGGTACTGTGGGCGATGCCGATGCGCTGCCCGTTGCCGTCTATCGAATAAACTGCCACCAGGGTGTTCTCCCCGAAACCGGTGGTATTCTCCTTGTCAACCACAGTACATCCCGAGAAGATGCACCCGAGGCTGTCGGGACGCAGAATCACCTCCTGCTCCTTCCAGTGGACAAGGTCCTTTGAAGTGGTATGACCCCAGTGCATATAGCCCCACAGGTTACCGTAGGGATTTGCCTGGTAGCTGAGGTGATACACACCGTCGTGGTAGACCAGGCCGTTGGGGTCGTTGGTCCAGCCATGGTAGGGAGTCATGTGGTATTTCTGGCGGTACTGCTCGTCATATTCAAAGTCGAAATCGTTGCTCTGACGCAGCGCCGTTACGCCGAACCATTCTGCATGAGCCTTGTCGATATAGATATCAAGCTTTTTCCCACGGTATTCCGAAATGTCGACAGGGACATATAACTGCGCCGAATCAGTGGCCAGATACATCTCTATCTGATGACCGAATATATCTTCCTCACCGCATTTGAAGGTGAGCTGGGTCTGAGGCGCACCGTCGTGAATCGGGAAGATCAGGTATTTCTTCTGAGCCTTGAGGGTGACAACCACCTGGTCGCCGTTCACAACCACCATCCTGCCGTCGTTGCAGGAAACTGCCAGCAGCACTGCCGCCAGCAGTCCGAAAGCCAGGCGTTTCATAAGCTATTCTGTCTTTTTGCTCTTGATACCGAGGGCATAGAGCAGCAGATATACAGCACCGAGGGCAATGATTGCCACAGCACCGTTCTGTCCGAACTTGTCACTCATGAGCCCCATCAGCAGAGGGAAAAGTGTGCCTCCGAAAAGGCCCATGATCATAAGGCTGCTTATCTCGTTCTGCTTGTCGGGCACGGCCAGGAAAGCCTGTGAGATAACCATAGAGAAGATGTTGGAGTTGGCAAGGCCGATAAGCACTACAGCGCCGTACAGCACCACGGGAGTCTGTCCCACAAAGAAGCCCACCACAGCCACCAGCATCATTATCATGCTGATTATGAAGAATCTGCGGGTAGGCATCATATTAAGCAGGAAAGTGCCTGCGAAAGAGCCTATCATACGGCAGATGAAATAGAGCGATGTTGCGAATGCAGCTGCATCGAGAGTCATGCCCAGACGCTCCTGGAAGATCTTGGGGGTGGTGGTGTTGACTCCCACATCGATGCCCACATGGCAGAGGATACCTATGAACGCCAGCAGCACTGCCGATTTGCCCAGCAGGCCGAAGCACTCCATGAAAGTGGAAGGCTTGCCCTCTACGGGAGCCTCTTCGATTTTGGTGAGGCCCAGCCAGAGAGCCGCAAGGATGCAGACAATCAGGTAGATGGGGAAAAGCACCCTCCAGTCGAGTCCGAACTGATAGATTTTACCAGTTGCGGCAGCGGCTGCAATCATAGGAGCCAGGAACGATGCGATGGCCTTCACGAACTGCCCAAGGGTGAGGCTGGATGCCAGACGGTCACCAGACACAAGCGAGCTCATGAGAGGGTTGAGAGCCACCTGCAGGATGGCGTTTGCAATGCCGAGGAGCGAGAATGCAGCCAGCATAAGTGCATATCCATTGCCGAGCACCGGCAGGAAAAGGCTCACGCAAGTAATTATCAATGAAATCATTACTGTTTTCTTGCGGCCTATCTTGTTCATCAGCATGCCTGTGGGGATGCTGAAAATCAGGAACCAGAAGAAAAGCAGAGAAGGTATGAAGTTGGCCTGGGCGTCGGAGAGGTTCAGGTCAGCCTTTACATAGTTTGAAGCAATGCCCACCAGGTCCACAAAGCCCATCACAAAGAACGAGAGGAGCACCGGGAGAAGAGTGGTGAATTTGGTTTTCTGAGTAGCCATATCGGTTATAGTTTAGTTATTTGGTCAGTAGTAATAATTCATGCCGGATCTATGCTTCCAGCTTCTCTGCAAGGTCTGCCGCGATGCTGAGCGAAGCATAGTCGCCGATGGCCTCGCCGAGGGCTGCGGGCACCACGCGGCACACTTTTGCGGCACCGGGAAGTGCATCGGCCTCGATGGCCTCCTGCATCACACCGTACATGAGTTTTTCGTTGCGGGCATATACACTGCCTATTACAATCATCTCGGGGTTGAGGATGTCTATCACAATGGCCAGGCCGCGTCCCAGGTAGCGGGCAGAAGTATGGTAGATTTCTATTGCAAGTTCATCACCTGCAGCGGCAGCCTCAGCCACCTGCTTTGCGGTGATGTCGTTGATGGCCGAAGGCTCGCACCACGGCACTTTCTTTCCATTCTGGACTGCCTCCATCACAAAGGTCTTTGCAATCTGGGCTATTCCGCCACCGCTTGCAAACCCCTCGAACGAGCCTTTCTTGCCATAGCCCACCGGACCGAATTCACTCAGACGGATATGGCCGAGCTCACCTGCATTGTCGTTGGTGCCGCTGTAGAGGTGTCCGTCTATGATAAGGCCGGCGCCGAGTCCGGTGCCGAAAGTAAGGAACGCCATGTTGCGTGTCCCCTTTCCTGCTCCGAACTTCCATTCTGCAAGTGCGCATGCATTGGCATCATTCTGCAGGGCTGCAGGGATGCCTGTACGCTCTTCAACCAGCTTCACGATGGGGATGTTGTCCCATCCGGGAAGGTTGGGAGGAGACATCACAACACCTGTGGCGCTGCTGAGCGGACCGCCGCAGCTGATACCGGCAGCTGCTGTGTTTTCGGGAGTGAGGCCGTGACGGGCCATCATCCCACATGCGTTGTTGAGGATATTTTCAATGGTCTCTGGAGCGGCTGTGGTGTCAAAGCGGATCTTGTCTTTGATTGTAACGCCTTCCGATGTACGCACTCCATAGATGATGGCGCATTTCGTGCCGCCCACATCTATTCCTAATATATTCTGTTTCATTTTGTTATATGTTTTTCTTTCAATGCAGCACTGAATGCCGCAAACTGTGCATCCTCCTTGGGAGTGAACTCTACTGTCACCGGACTGCCGGGATAGAGGATGAACGAATTGTCGCTGAATTCACCCTTGATGTCGGGCATCGAAAGCCACACATAGAATGCAGGGGCATCTGTGGCAAGGTCTACAAACCATCTGCCATCTTCCTGGCGGGTCCTGCATGTAACATCAGCCTCTGCAAGAGGGCTGTCCTTGAACTCGCCGAACATCCACCAGTTGTATGCAGCCCTGCTGCCGTCTTCATTCTGGAGGTTCATCTCAAGGAAGCGGCCGGCACGCTCTTCTGCAGTGCCGAATGCATCAAGGGGCAGTGTCGCCACCTTCTGCGAGATTCCGTCTGTAACCTCAACCGGATATG
>JAGHVP010000146.1 GCA_018064305.1 Candidatus Equibacterium intestinale
TTTTCTGATAGAGAAGAAAGATTATTTTGCTCATCCGAAATCGAACGGATATCGCAGCCTGCATCTGATTGTGTCGACTCCAATTTTCCTGCATAACGAAAAGAGGATGATGAAGGTGGAAGTTCAACTCCGAACATTGGCAATGGATGCTTGGGCGAGTCTGGAGCACAAGATACGGTATAAGAAACAAGCCTGTAGCAATCAGTCTGAAATTGATATGGAACTGCTGAAATGCGCTGATTTATGCGCGGAATTCGACAACAGGATACATGATATCAACCAGAAATAACGTGTCTCCAAGTCTCCGATACTGCCCATACATATATCTGTGCGCGGAAACTTACGGCAGACACTCTAGACGAACCTGTGGCAGGCGGCTTCATCGCCGAGGAGCCATACCTTGTCGCCGGCCTTGATTACAAACTGTCCGTCGGGGTTGAGATAGAAGTTTGCCCCGCGTTCAACAGCGATAAGCGCCACGCTCGAATTGCGGAACCCTATCTGGATAAGGTTCTTTCCTGCAATGATGGCTTTTGCGCCAACCATGAATGACCCCATGAATACATCTTTCTGCTGCTCTGAAGGCACCTCTGAAAGGGTTGCAACGGCCTTGAAATCGGCAATGTTCTCTTTTGAACCGATAACCACAAGGCCGTCGGCAGGGTAGATGTACTCATTGGCCTGTGGCAGGTTGATGAAGCGCGAACCGCGGATGATCTTAAGTATCATCACATGATATTTTGCACGTATATCGAGCTGAGAGAGCTGCTGCCCGATGAATGGTGAATCTCCGCTCACCTGGAGGTTCTCTACCTGGAGGTCCTTGTCGGCCAGCATCTCCTTGAGGGATGTTGTCATGGGCTTGACAGACCGCTCGCGGCGCTCTTTCTCAGAGAGATTCCTCAGGAACTTGGCCTCCATGAAATTGAGCTTGTGGATGTTGCGCCTGATGTTCAGGAACAGGACAAGAAGCGCCAGCGCGGTGGGAATCAGCACCCAGAGCGACATTGAGAAATAGTGGTAGATAACAGCCAGCACTATGCAGACAGCAGCAAACACCCTCAGTATGAGCAGCGCCATCAGAGGTCCGCGGTTATAGCTGCCGTCATCCCAGAGATGCAGGATAAGGTTGCGGTGCTCAGCTGTGTTGCTCATCATTCCTGCAAGGAAGGGAGCCATCACCACAAGGGTCACACCTATGCATACCATCTTCTGCCAGAAAGAAGAAATGCCTGTAAGATGCCCTGTTACGAAATCATAAAGCCAGTGGTTTGCACCGATCCATATTGCAAGCAGCAGCACACCATATACCAGCACTCTTGTGAAATACATGGTGAGGAGCCTCTTCCATTCGTTTTTCTTCTCTTTGCCGCGTGTGACTTCCGGTACAGGCTGGATGAATCTCTGCAGCCGCGACGGAACTTTCTTCTCAAGCCAGATTCCGAGCGGTTCACCTGCTTTCATGCAGTAAGGGGCTATGAATGTGGTGATTACAGATACGGCTACGATGACGGGATAAAGGAACTCGCGCATCACGCCAAGCGCCACTCCCTGTGACACCAGGATGAAACCGAACTCACCTACAAGACCCACCGACATACCGCTGCGCACAGATGCCCTGAGGCCGCTGCCACCCAGCATCACACCGATTGTGGCGAAAAGGGGGCGCATCAGCAGCACGGTGACTGTAAGGATCAGGATAGGTTTCCAATATTGCAATATTATGGACGGGTCTACCAGCATACCTACAGATACGAAGAAGACCGCTCCGAAAAGGTCTTTGATTCCTTTTACCTGATGCTCTATCTGCTCGCCTTCAAGAGTCTCTGAAAGAAGCGAGCCCATGATGAACGCACCCAGGGCCGATGAGAATCCGGCAATGTTTGCAAGTACCACCATACCGAAGCACAGACCGATGGAGAGCACTGTGAGCATCTCTTCGTTCATGAACTTGCGCCCTTTGCCGAACAGGGTAGGGATGACATACATTCCCACAACGAACCAGAAGATTACAAAGAACAGCAGCTTGGCAAGTGCCCAAACCATCTCTTTGCCTGCAAACTGCCTGGTGGCAGCCATGGTAGAGAGCAGCACCATCAGCACCACTGCCAGAAGGTCTT
>JAGHVP010000072.1 GCA_018064305.1 Candidatus Equibacterium intestinale
GTGTTTATGATACTGCGTATGTAGTATTATGCCACAAAAATAGTTCACGCGCATATAGGTGTGTACGCAAAAATGGAAATTCGCTCCTCAATCTGCGAAAAATATGCAGAAATCAGTTGTAAAGGGCGTGGAACCAGAAGGTGTTGCCGTACTTCTTCTTCAGCTGGTCCTCGCTCAATCCGGCTTGCACATCGTGTATGAAGGCCCTGAAACGTTTCGTGTTGGAACTTGAGATGAAGTCCGGCAGATTCTGCAGGGACATTCCGTTGTCTATCCAAAGCATCATCACTCCTTCCTGATAGTGGCGTGGAAGATGATTCGGCTTGGAGTTCTGGAGGTAGTACCAGAAGTTGTTGAGGTTGTTGTCAAGCAGCTCGTATGATAGCAGATAGTCCATGGCGAGAGAGTTTTCCGGGTTCTCATCCACCATATAGCCAAGCAGGACATCAATGCGTTCCTCGTTGTAGATTTCGTCTTTTCCATGGCTTCTGAAACGTCGCATCCGGCTGTAGTCAGGGTCGGAATCTATTGAAGTTTCATCCTTCAGCATAGAGAGGGCCTTCCTTGCCCATCCACGGTAGAACAGGGTGTGCTCCAGAGCGTGAAGATACTTGCGGGCCACGTCGTAGTCGTAGTTGACTATATTGGTCTGTGCCAGGCGTTTATAGCATCTGCCGCTCTTCTGGAAGTCGGCAATCGCCTCGTTGGCCTCGAAAGTGTAGTACTGGCATGCGTTCACCATTCCAAGCTGCCAGAAGACCTCCGATGCAGGCAGGGGCGTGAGCGCACTTTTTGCGAACTTTGGGAAGAGTCCCGAGGGGCCTCCCTGGATGTGCTCGAAGAGGTGGTCGCCCAGCGATCCGGTCTTGGCCAGGGCCAGGTTCACGCAGCAAACCGAGAAGGGCTTGTCGGCCGGCTTCTTCCTGTCAAGCTCGAGTATCTTCTTCCACTGCCCGGTGCGTGTGAAGTAGTCGTACGCAAAGAGCGTCTCCTGGTCGAGATCGGCGCAGATTGCGGTGGCTGCACCTCCGCATACGAACACTGCCACGGCTGCAACGATGGCCGGCCTGAGTGTGCTTTCCGGCCTGGGAAGATGGCCAAGAGCCGTGTATGCCGCTGCCGCTATGGCCGCTGCCCACAGCATTGTGGGGAATGAGTCAGGATATCTGTAGTAGTGCACTCCCTGCAGAAGGCTCCTGAGGGTCGTGTGCAGCATTCCTTCCAGCAGGAAAGGGCATGCTGCAAGCAGCACAGCCGAGCCTATCCAGACATAGAACCTGCAGCACTTGCATGCGGCGGACACGAACACTACTGCCAGGGGGCCGCAGAGGAAATACATTATCGGTGCGCCAGCGATGGCCAGGATCGCCCGCAGCCACGCTGCACCGGCTTTCCTGACGGCGAGACCGGCCAGCAGGCAGAGTATGATGGAGACGATTCCGCCGAGCAGGGCCTTCTCGTCAAGAAGGAATATCAGCGCGATTATCGAGGGAATGAAGCTGAGGGCGAATGAAACGTTGCTTCTGGCTCCGGCTGCCCGGGCGCAGAGCATCTGCATGATGGTGAGCAGCGCTGCCGTGATGACTGCACCGAGGGCGGAGACGAGGAAGAACTGTGTGAAGAACCTTCCCAGCCAGTCAGCAAAGCCTCCGGGGACGGACGTGACGCTGCAGAAATATCCCTTTGTCCACTCGAACAGCTGGAACTGTTCCTGATAGTGCAGGTGGTGCGGGTAGGCCGCCCAGAGGAAGATTGTTGCGGTAATGAAGAAGATTCCGCTGATAATTATCCGTATATGGTTGTTTTTCATTGAAAAATTGTCCCTTGGTTTTGCAAAGATGGCAATTTCTTTTGTAATTTTGTTGGATATAGCCAATAAACCAAAAAACACAATATGGAAAGAAGAGATTTTCTCAAGAAATCGGGAGCTTCAGTGGCACTGTTCACTATTCTCCCCAGGTCCGTCTTTGGCAAGATGGGAGGCGACAAGAGATACATCGCCCCCAGTGACCAGCTCACCCGAGGCATCATCGGTACCGGAGGCATCGGCCGTTCCAACCAGCACTTCATCAGCGACCAGAACTGCCGCCTCGTTTCTCTGTGCGACTGTGATGCGGAGCATCTTGCAGGCGCAGTGCAGCAGGCGAAGGACAGGTTCGGCGAGACCTGCAAGACCTACACCGACTGGCGTGACCTCGTTCACGACCCGAACGTTGACATCGTACACATCGCAACCCCTCCTCACTGGCACGGTCTGATGGCCGTCGAGGCATCGAATGCCGGCAAGGACATCTTCTGCGAGAAGCCCATGACCCGTACCATCGGCGAGGGCAAGCGCGT
>JAGHVP010000024.1 GCA_018064305.1 Candidatus Equibacterium intestinale
TGGATTACGAGCGTGTGAACGAGGCTAAGATGGAGCTGCTCTGGCAGCACTTCCGATCATCAGGTCGGAATGACTGCCGCCGCAAGGCATACAAGTCGTTCGTAGAGGAGAACGCAGAGTGGCTGCTGCCATACGCTGCCTATTGCCATGAGCGCGACCATAAGGCATACAGTGAGAGGTTCTACTGTTATCTGCAGTATCATCTTGACCTGCAGCTCACTTCAGTTGTGGAATACGCCCGCTCGAAAGGTGTGGTGCTGAAAGGCGACCTTCCTATCGGCGTGAGCGCCACAAGCTGCGACGTGAAGCAGTTCCCGAAGCTGTTCAACCTGGATTTCAGCGCCGGTGCACCACCCGATTTCTTCTCGCAGGACGGTCAGAACTGGGGCTTCCCCACATATAACTGGGACGAGATGGCAAAGGATGGCTTCCTCTGGTGGCGTCGCAGGCTTGGCAGGATGAGCCGGTATTTCAATGCATTCAGAATAGATCACATATTGGGATTCTTCCGCATCTGGGAGATACCGCGCAGCGTGAAGAGCGGTTTGCTGGGACATTTCAGCCCTGCCTTGCCGCTCAGCCCTGAAGAAATGCTTGAAAAGTTCGGATTTTCATTCCAGAAGCGTTTTCTTTCGCCAGACAGTGGCAGGCCGGCAGCTGATGTGCTGTTTGTGGAGGACCCCAGGCAGCGAGGCCTGTATCATCCGCGTATCATGGGCTCTGGAAGCAGCTGGTATGCATCGCTTCCCGACGACCAGAAAGATGCTTTCAACCGTCTCCATGACGACTTCTTCTTCCACCGTCACAATGAATTCTGGAAAGAGAGTGCGATGAAGAAACTGCCTGCGCTGGTGGGCTGTACAGATATGGTGGCATGCGGAGAAGACCTGGGAATGGTTCCTGCCTGTGTTCCGGAAGTTATGAAGTCGCTGGGCATACTTTCCCTTGCCATCCAGCGCATGCATCCTGACATGAATGTTGAGTTCGGTGACCCTAAATGCAACCCGGAGATGAGCGTGTGCACTACATCGACCCACGACATGAGCCCGATAAGGGCGTGGTGGGAAGAGGACAGGGAAGGTGCAAGCACCAGATATTATTACAATTACCTGCACTGGGAAGGCCCTGTGCCATATTTCTGCGAAGACTGGCTGGTACGCGGCATCCTTCAGGACCATTTCAAGAGCCCTTCGGTATATAAGATATTCCCCCTGCAGGACTACCTTGCGCTCTGCCCGCGCCTGCGCCGCACAATGCCTCAGGAAGAGCAGATCAACCATCCCGAGAATCCACGTCATTACTGGCGCTACAGAATGCATATCATGCTGGAAGATCTTCTGAATGCAGATGATCTGAACGGCGACATCATAAAACTTACACAAAGATGAAAAAGGCATTGATATTATCAGCATTCGCTGCACTGGCATTGAGCTTCGCTGCATCGGCCCAGGCTCCTATGTACACAACCATGCAGGGCGCAAGGCCCCGCACAAGGCAGGAATTCTCTCCCGAAGGTATGGCCGAGAAAGAGGCCGACATGCTCAAGGAAACCCTGAAGCTTTCCAAAGGGCAGTATAACAAGATTTTCAATTTCCTCTACGAGCAGGCTGCGGACATGATGGAGTCAGGTATGGGACGCGGCGGTTTCGGTGGCCCCGGCTTCGGCGGCCCTGAAATGGGCGCTCCCGGATTCGGTGGTGGTCACAGAGGCCCCGGCAGCGCTATGCAGGGTGGCCATGGAAATGGCGAAAGGAAAGAGCTGACTCAGGAACAGAAAGAGCAGATGCAGAAGAAAATGCAGGAGATGCAGGAGAAGCGCGAAGAGATGCAGGCTGCAAAGGTGAAGAAGTTCAGCAAGATCCTGAAACCTGCAAAGTTTGAAAAATGGCAGCAGATGTAAAAGTAACGGTCCGATAAGATGGCCCGGTAGTTATTTGTTGAACTTGCCTGCTTTGTAGTCATCGACTGTAGGGATGTCACTCTTGCTGCATCTTGTGAACTTGACAGCCATCCTCAGGGATGAGAGGGTGTCGTTGGCGATGCGGTACAGGGCTTCCTTGTCCTCTTCAGCAAGGTTTTTGACCTCGATGACTGTGTCTTTACGGTAATGCTCAACTTTGTTGTACTTGACAAGGATTTCAAGACCGCGTTCGCTTTCAGTCCTCTCTTTGATTTCGCCTTCCCATAATGTGAACATGTGGTTGCCGGCATCATTGGGGTCTTCAATGTATACAGACTGAGTAACGGAGTCGCCGTTGATGTTGAGGAAATACTGGCTGGGAATCACACCGTATAACTTGAATTCCCCGCCGCGCCAGCAGCCGCTTTCTTTGTTTGTGCCGGAGCAGGCTGCCAGAACCAGGACCATAATGGCCAGAGAGATAATCTTTTTCATATTGTGCATTTTATGATGGCGCAAATATAATAAAATCACACTATTCGCGCAAATTTGCTATATTAGCGGATTATAACTGAAAAACATTATATGGGAAAGATAATTTTGACGGGTGACAGACCCACTGGAAGACTTCATATCGGACATTATGTAGGTTCTCTGCGCCGCAGGGTGGAACTGCAGGACAGCGGCAGATTCGACAAGATATTCGTGATGATTGCCGATGCACAGGCACTTACAGACAACGCCGACAATCCTGAAAAGGTGCGCCAGAACATCATTGAGGTGGCACTTGACTATATGTCGGCCGGCTTGGATCCCGCCAAGACAACCATCTTCATCCAGAGCCAGGTAAGCGAGCTCACAGAGCTTACTTTCTTCTATATGAACCTTGTAACGGTCCAGCGCCTGCAGCGCAACCCCACCGTAAAGGCAGAGATTGCAATGCGCGGCTTTGCAGAGAACGAAGAGGGCAACGAGAACCGCAAGGGCATCCCCACCGGTTTCTTCTGCTATCCTATCAGCCAGGCTGCCGACATCACCGCATTCAAGGCCACCACAGTGCCCGTGGGTGAAGACCAGGAGCCTATGATAGAGCAGACACGCGAAATCGTGCGCAAGTTCAACGCCATCTACGGCGAGGCTCTTGTAGAGCCGGAGATAATGCTTCCTGAAAATGCAGCCTGCCTGCGCCTTCCCGGCACCGACGGCAAGGCCAAGATGAGCAAGTCGCTTGGCAACTGCATCTATCTTTCAGATTCTGCAGAAGAGGTGTGGGCAAAGGTGAAGGGCATGTTCACAGATCCCGGCCATCTTCAGGTAAGCGACCCCGGCAAGGTGGAAGGCAACACCGTTTTCACCTATCTTGACGCCTTCTGCAAACCCGAGCATTTCGAAAAATTCAGGGAGCCCTTCATAGGCAAGAAAGTCAGCTTCACCTTCAACTCCCTGGACGAAGTAAAGGACCAGTAC
>JAGHVP010000274.1 GCA_018064305.1 Candidatus Equibacterium intestinale
GGCACTATCAGGAGCTCATGGAAATATGACGGCGACACATGGGTATGGAACTTCACCATCCCTGAAGGCGCGACTGCCACAGTCACCCTCCCCGGCGAGACGGAGTCGAAGGACTTCGGCCCGGGAGTATGGCTCATACGCAAGTAAAAGCTACCGTCCTAATCAATATTTATCAGCGTGCCCTGTTTCAGGCACGCTTTTCTGTATTGCATGGGCGTGAGGCCCGTGTATGTCCTGTAGTACTTGCAGAAATCTGAGCTGGTGGCGAAGCCCATGTTCCCGGCTATCTCACATATCTGCAATGAGGTCGAGAAAAGTTGATTGTTGGCTATCTCGATGACGCGGTCCATGATCCACCTGCTTGCAGCCTTACCGGTGGTCCTCATGACTTTGATACCTTCCGGTCTTCAATCGAGATGCGGTCCCTGCTGTTTGGCAGAGGCCGCAATTTCATTCATGGATTATGGCTTTCTAGGATTCATCATTCGGCTTCTGAGACGAGACGCACACTGCAGCCGAGGCTGCGTCTGATATTGAGCTCATTGATGAAGAATCTGAAGATGCTCACGTCGTATGCGAGGTCCTGGTCCTCGTTGTAGGCAGAAGACGACCAATAGTTGCCGCTGTTGCCGACATCGCCGACAAGGGAACCATCGCGATAGCCCGCATTGGGAAGGAAGACACAATCATCAGGGAAGTCCGCTTCTGAATATTGTGTGTCCGAAGTCAGAGCAGAACCATCGTAATCATCCGGGTAGAGTACAAGGCCTTTCTCCCCTCCATAGGTTATGTTGAGTGTGTATCTGTCTTTCTTATTCTTCATTTCCCTGTAATAGAACAGATACTGCCACTCTTTCATGGAGAGTGTACGCCAACCCGCTTGATTCTTATCGCCCACAATGACCTTGAAACCGTCTTTTGCGGTCGTTTGTATTTCGTTTGTGAAGAATACGTCTGTGCCGCTAAGAGGCTGATCCTCATTGAAATCTTGTTTTACAGCCTCTTCAAAGTCCTTGCTCCAATAGAATTGAGAAATATGCTTAGTGCTCCATGTACCGTTGCCAGGAGTATCGTACTGGTTGGCCTCAAAGTTGAAGGTTGATGTTGCGCCCGTTGTCACAGGACCATACCACAGGTTGCCCTGGGAGAAGTAAATCGGCGTCGTTGTAGCTCCGTCATCATTGCTGACCGTGAATACACCCGGTAGAGCGCCGGCAGGAAGTCCTACGAGTTGGCAGACGGTATTGACTGATGTTGCCGCGGACACGGCTTTCTTTGAGAAGTTCTTGTCTTTGAATTTGTCCAAGCCTTGTTCAACCGTCAGTACACGTGGTTCGGATGTTGAGGTAAGACTAGGAACTGCTATCTGGAACACGGCCTCGCCTTCTGCGTTGACCTTGCTGGCTGCAAAGTATGAGTCGCCGGTTCTGGTGATGGTTCCGTTGGTGCCACCAGTTACGACAGGCGCTTTATCACCGGAGAGAGCGAGCTTGCAGATAGTGTTGACA
>JAGHVP010000153.1 GCA_018064305.1 Candidatus Equibacterium intestinale
CACAACGACCGAGCCGACCTCATTGTCACGACTCTACGTTTCTGCATTAAAACTGGCAGTCGTGACATCAATTGTGGCGTACATCCCGGTATTCTTGTCACGAGTCTCAGATTTCCGGTAGAATGTGCGGTTCGTGACAGATGACCAGCGGCTGGTTGCGGAGAACAGGTTCCGGTCTGCGTTCAGAAATGCAGCAGTACCGGGAGATGGTCGCTTACACCGCCGTTGTAGCGGGGGCCGATGTGGGTGCGGCGCGGTTTCACTCCCAGGAACTTCTTGTCGGGCTCCAGCAGAAAAGCCGGACTGTAGACTTCTGCGCGCGGATTCTCAGCAGCCAGCGCCTGCGACACCAGCATCTGGTCTATCATCTCCCAGCGGCCGTTATAACGGATGGTTCCAGGAAGCTGCCGGTCCAGGGTACCAGTATCCCCCTGCTGTCCAAACAGGGAAATACCGCCAGGCTGCCGGTCTATGGCATCCTGGTCTCGCCATGGTCTCTGCTTGGTGTTTTCATCATGCTGATGCCCGTGCAGGGATGTTCCGCCAGGCTGCCGGTCTATGGCATCCTGGTCTCTCTGCCGCCCAGAACGTTCCGGTATGCCTGTTCTTTCTGGCAGCCCGCACGGAAGATTTGCAGACCGTTCCGGCATGCATGCGCCTTCTGGCAGTCCGGCCGAAAGATTCGTCAATCTGCAGCGGCGGCACAACTGCCTGCACACTTCAGCGGAAGGAGTGTCGTTGAAATCGCCCATCAGCACAATCCGTGCATCGGGGCAGGCATGCAGCACAGAGTCCACCTTGCACGACAGCAGCTGTGCCACAGC
Organism: Candidatus Equibacterium intestinale; assembly: GCA_018064305.1. Lineage (GTDB taxonomy): Bacteria > Bacteroidota > Bacteroidia > Bacteroidales > UBA932 > Equibacterium > Equibacterium intestinale. Next base: position 825 of record JAGHVP010000153.1, read on the forward strand.
ATTCCTTTTCGGGTCAGATACCTTCGCGCCCCCGTATTTAGACGGCCAGTGGTTCAGAAACACGAAGAGGGTGTCACCTGCATATCCGAGCTTGGCATAGATGATATCCCGTGTGGCGAATTCCTCCACCTTCAAAAACCCGCCTTCGAGCAGCGTACAGCGCGACTTGTCGTAAAGCAGCGCCACATCGATGCCGCGCGGGTCGGGGCTTTCGCGGTGCAGGAACGCATAGCCGCACTTGGCAAGCACAGTCTCGTTCAGGAGGCTTTTCAGCACCCACCTGTTCTCAACCTCGCACAGCCCCACGACAGCGGGAGGCCGGCCGTCAAACGCCCCGGCGGAAGAAATGATCACCTTGGCGATGGCATTGCGCTTGGCGTAGAATTTCCGTTTGTTCCAGTGATAGTCGCCCGACGGAGTGAAAGGCTCGTCAAGCGTGACCGGATCGTCTCTCCAGTCAAAGTAGTTTTCCAGATTCCAGCAGAACACCTGGGCAGATGCCTGCACGGCCAGCAGAACGGCCAATCCAACAGCACAAATCTTCTTCATGTCCGCAAGATAACGAATAATTTGCTATATTTGTAATTTGTATTGAAAAAATAGATTCAGATGTCACTAAAATGCGGAATAGTAGGTTTGCCGAACGTGGGCAAATCAACACTTTTCAACTGTATCAGCTCTTCAAAGGCGCAGAGCGCCAACTTCCCTTTCTGCACCATAGATCCCAACATAGGCAGCTGCAACGTGCCTGACGACCGTCTGACGGTGCTTGAAAATCTGGTTCATCCCAAGAGGGTTGTGCCTGCTACAGTGGAGATTGTAGACATCGCAGGGCTTGTGCGCGGTGCCAGCAAGGGCGAAGGCCTGGGCAACCAGTTCCTCGCAAACATCCGTGAGACCGACGCCATCCTGCACGTGCTCCGCTGCTTTGACGACGGCAACATCGTGCATGTCGACGGCAGCATCGACCCTGTCCGCGACAAAGAGGTTGTAGACATCGAGCTGCAGATCAAAGACCTCGACACAGTGAACTCACGCATAGAGAAAGTGCGCAAGCAGGCCACCACAGGCGGCGACAAGAACGCAAAGAAGGCACTTGAGCTGCTGGAGAAATACAAGGCTGTGCTCGAGCAGGGCCGCAACGCCCGCGAGGTGGTGCCCGAAACTCCCGACGAGGAGCGCCTGGCAAAGGAATTCTGCCTTCTCACCTGCAAGCCGGTGCTCTATGTCTGCAATGTAGACGAGAATTCAGCCGCCACAGGAAACCAGTATACAGAAGCCGTGAAAGAGGCCATCAAGAACGAGGATGCCGAAATGATGATAATAGCAGCCAGGATTGAAAGTGAGATTGCAGAGTTGGAAAGCTATGACGAAAGGCAGATGTTCCTTTCAGAGATAGGACTGGAGCATTCAGGTGTTGAGCGCCTTATCCGCGCGGCCTACGACCTGCTGGGTCTGCAGACATACTTCACAGCAGGCGAGCCGGAAGTACGCGCCTGGACCATCCGCAAGGGCGACAAGGCACCCCGCGCGGCAGGTGTGATACACACCGATTTCGAACGCGGTTTCATCCGTGCCGAGGTGATAAAGTATGACGACTACATCACTCTGGGCAGTGAGGCTGCCTGCCGTGCCGCCGGCAAGCTTGGCAGCGAAGGCAAGGAATATGTGGTGCAGGACGGCGACATAATGCACTTCCTTTTCAATGTGTAAGAACCTGTTTTCAAATGATTAACTTCAATTCTTATGCTTCTTATTTTCACCTTTTCCGCTGCTTTTCAGTCACAATGGTCCACCATTGCTCCCTCAAATCAGCAAAAAATCTGTTAAACAATAATCTATAATAATTTTCGTGAACCATTTAAAAAACAGGTTCTGGAACAAAATAACCATATAAAACTATGTACAGAACGCATACGTGCGGTGAGCTGAGGCTCACAGACAAAGGCTCACAGGTCACACTGGCCGGTTGGGTCCAGAGAATCCGCAAGATGGGCGGTATGAGCTTTATCGATCTCCGCGACCGCTACGGCATCACACAGCTCGTCACAGACGACAATTCTTCAGAAAGTGTAAAGGAAAACCTTGCAAAGCTTGGCCGCGAGGCAGTCATCCAGGTAAAGGGTGAGGTTGCAGAGCGCCAGAGCAAGAACCCCAAGCTCGACACAGGCGACATCGAGATCCTTGTGTCAGAAATCAACATACTCAACCTCTCTGTCACTCCTCCCTTCACAATCGAGGACAACAGTGACGGCGGTGAGGAACTCCGCGCAAAGTACCGTTATCTGGACCTGCGCCGCAACCCTCTCAAAAATGCCCTCATGCTCCGTCACAAACTTGCACACGAGGTGCGCAACGCCCTTGACGAGCTCGGCTTCATGGAGATCGAGACACCCTACCTCATCAAATCCACTCCCGAAGGAGCCCGCGACTTTGTGGTTCCCAGCCGTATGAACCCCGGTGAGTTCTACGCCCTTCCCCAGAGCCCCCAGACATTCAAGCAGCTGCTGATGGTGGCAGGATACGACCGCTACTTCCAGATTGTACGCTGCTTCCGCGACGAAGACCTCCGTGCCGACCGCCAGCCCGAATTCACACAGATCGACTGTGAGATGAGCTTCGTGGAGCAGGAGGATGTCCTCAACACATTCGAAGGAATGATGCGCCGCCTCTTCAAGAATGTCATCGGCGTTCAGATCGCCGACCGCATCCCCCGCATGAGCTGGTACGATGCAATGGACTTCTACGGCAGCGACAAACCCGATATCCGCTTCGGAATGAAGATATGCGACATCACAGCCGAGATGCAGGGTAAAGGATTCTCTGTATTCGACAGTGTGGACTATGTAGGTGCAATTGCAGTGGAAGGCTGCGCAGAATACACCCGCAAGCAGCTTGACGAACTCACCGAGTGGGTTAAACGCCCCCAGGTAGGCGCCAAGGGTCTTGTATATATCAAGCTCAATCCCGACGGATCCATCAAATCATCTGTCGACAAATTCTATACTCCCGAACAGCTCCAGGCTGTGGCAGACAAGATGGGAGCAAAGGCAGGCGACCTGGTTCTGGTACTCTGCGGTGCAAAACGCAAGACCCAGACAATGCTCGGCGTGCTGCGTCTCGAGATGGGC
>JAGHVP010000185.1 GCA_018064305.1 Candidatus Equibacterium intestinale
TTCATAAACTATAGCAAATGAACGCAACAAGACAGTTTTACGAACAGACCCTCGCCTCGGGAGCAAAGATTCTCGAGGAGTTTGAAATAGAGACAGAAAACGCATATCAGACCAACTGCAATTTTCTGATGAAGACGCTGCGTGACAACGCTGACACAGAATATGGCAGAAAATATGGCTTTGCATCAATCGGCAGTGTGGAAGAGTACCAGAAGCGCGTGCCTGTGATAGTTTATGACAATATCGCAGAACAGATAGAAAGGATGGCGGCTGGGGAGAAAAATGTGCTCACGGCATATCCTTTCAACCACATGAACGATACGTCCGGCACGGTTGGCAACTCCAAGCTTGTCCCCATGACCACAGAGCAGACATCCATCTTCATGAAATATGACTTCCAACTGAATATGGCGATAATGGCCAAGTATCTGGACAACAGGTGGATGGATGGTAGAAGCTTCGGTACATCGGAAGGAACGCACAGGACACTTCCATCAGGTATCACCAGAGGCTCGGCTTCATCGGTGATGGCAAGGTGCATGCAGGGCGGCATGGCTGCCTATGACTCGCAGATGCGGATGCTGTTCACCTCGCCTACTGAGGCATCTATCCCCACGCAGGGTGATAACACCAAGTATATCCACAGCCGCTTTGCTCTCATGGACGGCGGTATAACAGGCATCATCACCGGATTCTTCTCGCAGGTGGTGCTTTATCTGAGCTACATCACCGACAACTATGAAATGCTTATCGATGATATAGGGAAGGGAACAATTTCAGAAGGAATCGAGCTTGCACCTGAGACCCGTGCAAGCCTGCTGGCCAAGATTTCTCCCATGCCTGAAAGGGCTGCAGAACTTCGTGAGATATTCAAGAACGGTGCTGACTTCCAGTGGATGCCGAAAGTCTGGCCCAACCTGCTCTATATCAGGGGTGTTGGTGCTGACGGCTTTTCAGTGTATGACAGAATCATCAAGGAACGCTTCGCCGGAGACGGCCTTACCTGCTTCTACAGCGGCCTTTCTGCATCAGAGGTGCTTACTTCAGTCTTTGTCGAACCTGATTCGCCCTCAAGCGCTATGCTGCCAGGCAGCGCTTTCTTCGAATTCCTTCCTGTTGATGCCGGTGACGATTTTACGCAGATCGTTACAATGGACAAGGTTGAGGTTGGGAAGATATATGAACTGATAGCCACGAATGCCTGCGGCTTCTACCGCTACCGTACAAGCGATGCTGTGAAGGTTACAGGATTCTACAATTCGTCGCCCAGGATAGAATTCATGTACCGTACAAACCGCACCATCAACATGGTGGGTGAGAAGGTCACTGAAAAAGACCTTCAGTGGACAGTAGAGAAGACATGCAATGAATTGAACCTGAACCTGTCAGACTTTTCTGTCTATGCCGACCAGCAGTCTGTCCCGGGACAGTATGTGTTTCTGGTAGAGCTCTTCCGCCAGCCGGCAGACCTTGACAGGAAGCACTTCGCAGAGGTGCTGGAAAAGAACATGTGTGAAGCAAGCTTCATCTACAAGTATGAGCTGGGAGCAGGCAACATCGCTCCGCTCAAAGTGCTTTTCCTCCAGCCCGAAACCAACTTCCTCTACCGCGACATGATGGTGATGCGCGGTGCATCGCCCAGCCAGCTGAAACCAGTACGCATAATCATGAACGAAAGGCAGAGAAGATTCTTCTTCAGACTTGTGGAAGATGATTTTAATGAAAATGATAAATAATTGATAATATGGAAATTACAAAAGAGAGAAACGGTTCCTCACTCACTGTTGCGCTGAAAGGGCGTCTTGACACAACCACTGCACCCGAGGCACAGAAGTTTTTCGAGGGATGCTATGAGGGGACTACAGACCTTGTGATAGATTTTACTGAACTGGCATATATATCGTCTATGGGACTGCGCCTGATACTGATGGCACAGAAGCAGATGATGAAGCAGGGAAGCATGAAGGTCGTGGGAGTGAACAGCAACATCATGGAGGTCCTCGATGACGTGGGCTTCTGCGATATCATGACGATAGAACCCGCTGCATAGAGGCAGTAGAGTATGATAATCTATCAGATGCTGCCGAGGCTGTTCGGCTCCAGGAAATGGGTTAAGAACGGGACGTTTGCCCGCAACGGCAGCGGACGGTTCAACGACATCGATGCCGGTGTGCTGAACCGCCTGCACACAGAACTTGCCGTGGATGCGGTGTGGTACACGGGAGTGATAGCACACGCCACAAAGGCCCGTTTCGAAGGAGTTCCTGAATGCTGCCCGTCGCTTGTGAAAGGGGAGGCTGGCTCGCCGTATGCCATCACCGATTATTACGATGTGGCAGCTGAGCTGGCTTCACAGCCGCAGCGCAGGATGCAGGAGTTCGGGCAGCTTGTTGAAAGGACTCATGCCGCCGGGATGAAGGTGATAATAGACTTTGTCCCGAACCATGTGTTCCGCCAGTTCGGAAAGCCGTTTTCAATAGAGAATTTCTATGTCCTGAACGGCCGGAAGCTGCAGCTCCCGTTCGAGACAGACTATACTGAAGACCCTGCCCTCGGTACAGGCAACAACCCGTATACCGCTTCGCCCGGCTGGTATGACTGGTACGAAACCGTAAAGCTTAACTACGAAAACAAATATACCTGGAACGTAATGCGCGACATCCTGCTCTTCTGGGCGGGCAAAGGTGTGGACGGATTCCGCTGCGACATGTGCGAGCTGGTTCCTTCGGAGTTTTTCGGCTGGGCGCTTGGTGAAGTGAAGGCGGCCTTCCCCGGCACTCTCTTCATTGCTGAAATATACGACAAGGGCAATTACCGCCGCTATGCCGATGCGGGCTTCGACTATCTATACGACAAGACAGGCTTCTATGATGCACTGCGGGCTATAAGCACCTTCAACCGTCCGGCAAGTTGGCTGACAGATGAATGGCTTTTTACCGGAGACCTGCAGCCGCGCATGCTCAAGTTCCTGGAAAACCACGACGAGCAGCGCGTAGCAAGCGACTTCTGGCTTGGCAGCGGGCGCCGCGCAATTGCACCTCTGGCCGTGTCGCTCCTTTTCGACACATCTCCATTCATGCTCTATATGGGGCAGGAATATGGAGAGAGAGGCATGAACGAGGAAGGCTACAGCGGTCTTGACGGCAGGACATCCATCTTTGACTGGTGTTCTCTCTCTGAAGAGAAGGATGAGGCTCTCTACAGAAGATACTCAGAGCTGCTGAAGCTTGCCGCCACGCCTCTATTCGCTGAAGGAAAGAGTTTCGACCTGATGTATGTCAACCCTGCAAGTGACCATTTCAACCCAGAACGGCAGTTTGTGTTCATGCGCGGGCATGACGGCTGCGGCGCACTGGTGGTTGCAAACTTCGACGACAAGGCTGTGGATGTGCGTATCAACATCAATCCGGAGTGTTACGAATTCCTGGGTGTAAGCCCTGATGAAAAATTTAATGCGGCCCTTCATATTGAGCCGAATGATGTGATAATTGTAAGATGAAATACATGAAAAGATCATTGTTTTGCAGGTTCGCGGCGGCCGTGGTTGTTGCAGCGGGCATGCTGTGCTTCAGCCAGACTGCCTCTGCTCAGCGCGCGCTGGCACCGAAAGGGATAGAGAATCCCGACAAATGGATATGCTCTGCCTTTGCGAAGGGGGCTGTGCCGCCTTTCTCTTTTGAGATGAACGGAACCCCGTCGGAAAAATTCATAAAGACCTGGGGCTATTCGGCAAAGAAGAACCAGTCTGAAGAGAAGAACACGGTGAGCTATTCGTTCACATACTCAGACAAGGGCAGCGGCCTGCAGGTGGTGGCAGATGTCAGGGGCTACACCGACTTCCGCGCTGTGGAATGGGTGGTAAACTTCAGGAATACCTCGAAATCTGGCAGGTCACCACAGATATCGAACATACGCACTGCAGATTTCACATTAAGGGACAAGGCAGCCGGCAGGATGATGCTGCGCTACTGCCACGGCTGCACCGGCAGCATATATGACTTCAGTGTCGCCGACAAGGTCCTTGCACCCGGAAGTCCCGAGAAATTCTCACCGGTGGGCGGCCGCAGCTCGGCAGGAGAGGCGCTGCCTTATTTCAACCTGATCTGTGACGGGGCAGACAACGGTATCATCTTCTCAATCGGCTGGACAGGCACGTGGAATGCCTCTTTCGCGGCTGCTGAAGGTGGTGTTGCAACCGTTAAGTCCGGGCTTGAGAATGCTGATTTCTATCTTAATGCCGGAGAGGATGTGCGGGCTTCACGCGTCTCCCTCTTCTTCTGGAAAGGCAGCCGCGGCACAAATGAAAAATGTACTTACATGGCATCGCACAATGCATTCAGACAATTCATGCTGGCACATCACAGCCATCGTGCCGGAGGGCATGTGTTCGCACCTCTGTGCGGAGGTTTCGACTGGGGCGACCCGTCGTGGTGCAACGAATATTCGTGCCTTACCGAACCTCTTGCAAAAGGTATCGTGCGCCGCTTCCACCAGCTTGATATAATGCCGGAGGTTTTCTGGCTTGACGCCGGCTGGTACGCAGCTCCCGACGGCGACCGCTTTGCAGGAAACATGAACTGGTATGAGGGGGCAGGGCTGTGGCAGCCCGACAAGGAACGTTTTCCTTCCGGATTCATAAACATCTCCAATCTGATCCATTCTTTCGGCGCCGAGTTCATGGTATGGTTCGAGCCTGAAAGGGTATGGCATGATTCATATCTTGCAAAGGAGTATCCTCAGTGGATGCTGAAACGCGCCGAACCTGGTGAGCCCAGCTACATGTTCAACCTGGGTGACCGCGAGGCATGTGACTTCCTCTGCAACTATATCGGTGATGTGATAGAGCAGAACGGCATAGACCACTACCGTCAGGATTTCAACTGCGACGCTTCTCCTTACTGGGCCAACAGCGACGAGCCGGGCCGCAGGGGCATCACTGAGATGAAATATGTAGAGGGACTCTACCGTTACTGGGACTATCTCCAGAAAAGGTTCCCCAACCTGCACATAGACAACTGCGCATCGGGCGGCAAGCGGCTGGACCTTGAGACCTGCTCGCGTGCCACTCCGCTCTGGCGCACCGACTACAGCTACGGCGAGCCCAACGGCTATCAGTCTCACACATACGGCATAAACATGTTCCTTCCCCTGAGCGGTGTGGGCATCTTCAAGACAGACGAGTACACTGCCCGCTCTACATACAGCGGAGCCACTTCACTTTCGTTCGAGGTGCTTACGGCCGACAACGATACTGAAGACATGAAACGTATATTCAAAGAGTACAACGCCGTGCGCAGCTATTACCGGAAAGACTACTATCCCCTCACCGGATTCGGCGACACAGGCAGGCTTGACATCTGGCTTGCATACCAGCTCCACGACCCCGAGACCGGCAACGGATATATACTTGCCTTCCGCCGTCCAGAATGCCAGCAGGAAAAAGTGTCGGTGGACCTTCAGGCACTCAGCCCCAACGGAACCTATTATGTCACCGACTGCACGACCGGCGAAGAGAAGGAGTATTACGGCGGCGACATGATGAATGCCTTTGTTATCCGCAGCACACAGCCGCGCCAGGCAATTCTTCTTAAATATGTTCACGAATAGATTGTAAGGATATGAAGAAACTATATATAACACTTTTGTTTATAGGCTTGATGCTGTGCGGCGTTGTTGCTGCCGAGGCACAGAACGTAGTGACCAGGAAGAGCATTGCCGATCCCGAGCGGTGGATCAATGAAAACTTCGTCTCCGGCAAGGTCCCTCCGTTCTCATTCGCATGGGAGGAGATAAGCACAGGCAAGCTTATCAGTGAATGGCAGTTCTCTAAACGCAAGGTTGCAAGCGGAAGTCCGGATATCGTTAATTATGTGGTTACATACGTTGATCCGTCAAAGACCGTGCGGGTAACCTGCAATATAAAAGGCTATAAGGATTGCGGCGCAGTGGAGTGGTTCCTCAC
>JAGHVP010000219.1 GCA_018064305.1 Candidatus Equibacterium intestinale
TCGCGCATTTTTCATCTTCCATATACAGATTATCGACGATTGCGTGTTCTTCAAGTACCTTGTTCCGAGAGGTGAAGCCTACGACAAGAAATACAAGGAGAAGCTTCGGGAGGATGACAAATAGAACTGGCAAGACTTACATGTTTGCATTCCCAATAAGCAATCACGTTTCATCTGCACATTGGCGGTACCTGGATATTCAATTCCTTATTGGACTATTTTGAGGGGCGAAACTTGATTTTCAATGCTTATTGGATACTTTTGTACAAAATGTGCGTGGTACCCCAATTCATATAACCTCACAAGCATGCCGGTAATTGAGGGAATCCAGCTCTGGGAGGATGGTCCTTACTGGGCTGAGTGCAACCTGGGTGCAACCAGACCTGAGGAATACGGTGACTATTTCGCCTGGGGGGAGACCACAGGCTATCAGCCGGAAGGCAGTGCGTTCACGCATGCTTTCAATTGGAATTCATATTGTGGCAGCGAAAGTTTCGTTGAGTGGAGCACCGTGCCTTATGACGCCACCACTAAGGTTCTCAAGCCTGCTTATGATGCAGCAACAGCGGCAGATCATGACTGGCGCACTCTATCAAAGGATGAGTGGAAGTATCTGTTCGAGACCCGCACCATGCATCCAGCCTTTTCAAGGCAGGCGTCACCGTATGTGGCAATACGAGGTGCCTTATCCCCGCTCCTGACGGCTACACGGGAACCATTGCGGATTCATACGATGCATCGACCTGGCCTGAGGCTCAGGCTGCAGGTCTGGTATGTCTTGTCACTGTGGGCTGCCGCGTTGCTTCCCCTGTCAGAGTTGACGGCTCATACAGCACCTATTGGTCGTCTACTGTTATCGACGGCGACCAGGCGTACTTCACTTACATTGGCGGCGGCGGCCCTGGCAACATTATCAGCCCTGAATTCAAAGCCGGCAAGTGCACCGGCTTCAGTGTCCGCCTCGTGACAGATGTCCCTGCGTCTCTGTAACAGGGATTAGTATATTAACGATGCCGCCCCCATGCTGACGTCAGCGTAGGGGCGGCATCGTAATATGTGTCGCGGCATCATATCTGGCCGGTGATGCAGCTGATGTGCATCGTTACGCTCCCTTTGCCGGATCCGGCTTCCTTCTTCTCGACGTAGCCTTCAAACACCATCTTGCAGCTGGCGGGCACCTGCATGGGCTGGCTTATGGCTTTTGCCACAATCATACGCTGCCCCTGCATGAGGCCGGCTGCGGTGTAGGCATCGGTCCAGTCGGGTATGGTGCATCCGGCAACATTCAGTATGGCCTCGCGCGGCTCTACGCACAATGCAATGGGAAGGCGGTATGTGCATGATGCCAGATCGGTCATGAGCAGGGAATCGGGTGCGGCTGTTATCTCGATGGTGTCGGTCCCGGTGATTGTGAAATCCATCCTGGAGATGCGTGTGTTGTCACCCACACCGTTCCATACCGCCACAACCAGCTCCTTGTCCATCAGGCTGTCTTTCTCGATGTCAGACTGAAATCTGACAAATTCCTGGCAGGCCGCGCCGCGGCGGACGAAACGTGCACCGAACCTGCGGTTGTAATGCTTGTTTACAAAGAGCCTGAAATTGCTTTCAAACTCGGCATGGGCACTCTTCTTGGTCATAGCTGCAATAATTCTTCTATTGTGGCAGGAGTGATGTCTTTCGCAATCACAGTGCCGGTTTTGTCCAACAGATATAACTTGGGCACGATTGAAAGGTCGTACAGATCATATATTTCCGCATCCGGCCAGCTGGCACGCAGATGCTTCCACCGGCGCAGGCCGCCCTTGAGTTCCTGCCTCCATTCTTCCTCGTCCGGCCCTACATAGACAGATATGACTTTCACCCCGTTTTTCTTCAGCACCGGGTCCATATCTTCAAGCGCCTGCTTGAAAGACCTGCAGTCTGCGCAGGAGACCAGATTGAAAAAGACAAGTGAATACTTTCTGCCGAACATGGCTGAGAGCCTGCGCTCCCTGTCGCGCCTGTTGAGCAGTGTGGCATCGGCCGCCATGCTTCCAACAGGGTTGAGGTGGTACATTGCAACAGAGTGCTCCAGCATCTGCAGCAGTTCGGGCGACCATTTCTCCTTCTGCCCGAGGATGTACTGCTCTGCAACCATTACCGCACTGTCCTGTGCCGCAATGTCGTTCTGGGCACGCAGATAAGAAAAGATGCCATAGAAAGTGTCGCAATAGAGCTGGTCGTTGTCTGCAGTGCGTGCGGCAAAAGCGGCGCAGACATCCTGCAGGGCATCTTCCTCAAACCCCAGGTTCTCCTTCAGCCCGTCCATCAGGCTGTAAAGCGAATCGAAGAAGGAGTTCCTGCTTCCGAGCAGCTCGGAAAGGGCGGCTGCATCAAGCTTCCTTCCGCAGATGGTATTGTTTTCATCTATAAGGAACATAGAAGGTGTGGTGAGGACAGAGTAGCCCTTGTGGAATGAGGTGGCTCCCTCGGGATCCCACAGGTTCACCACAGTCACCTTGGGATTGTTTATGCGGTGGAAGTTCTTGAAGACGTATGAAGTCCATGCCTCCTTGTCTCCCTGGGTGTAGAATGCATAGAATGTAAGTGGCAGGTCGCCGTCGTACTGGTTCAGGAAAGAGATTATCCTGGGGGTCTGCACCGAGCAGGTAGAGCATTTGTCTTCGTAGAAATAGAGTATCTTGTATCCGCCGGTTGCGGCACAGACATCAACAGTGCCGCCTTCGAGCGCCTCCGCGCTAAGCGGCGCCATCCGCATGCCGAGCAGCGAGCTGCGGTTGAATTCTGCAAATGTGTAGAGCAGGGGATAGCTTTCAGGATCACTCCAGACAAGCTTCTTGTTCAGGAAGTAGTTGTCTGCAATGTACACGCTCACACCTTCAACACCCATGACCTTCGACCCGGCGTAGAAGTCAAATGCAAGACCTGCCAGCTGTGCCTGTGTCACGGGGTCTGAAGCAGAGTCGATCAGGACGCGGCACCGGTTTATGATCGAATCCACCGGCATCACGCTGATGGCCTCCAGGTAGTCTGTTACAGAGCCGTAGATGCTGACGGTGTCACGCACTGCACCTTCTGTCTGCCTTGCGCTCAGCGGGCCGTGGCAGATCAGGACGGAAAACAGTATGACCACCCATCTTCTCACTGGTTCTATCGCATCTTAAGATATTTCTGTATATCCACATTCTTAGGTATGAATGCGTCGGCGTTACCTCCGTTGACAAGCACATCCCTTACAACTGTAGACGAGATGAATGCATATTCGTGGCTGGAAGGGATGAAGACCGACAGTATGGAGGGCTTCATACGTTTGTTCGCCTGTGCGATTGCTTTCTCGAGCTCGAAGTCTGTGGTGGTGCGCATGCCCCTCACAATGAATTCGGCTCCCTTCTCGATGCAGAGGTCCACCGTAAGGCCTGTGAAAGTGCACACTTCAACATTTGGGATGTCCCTGACTGCGTCGCGTACAATCTGTTCTTTGATTTCGGTGGGGAAGAAACCTTTCTTCGAGGCGTTGTGGCCGATGGCTACAATCACTTTGTCAAATATTTTGAGGGCTGATTTGAGGATTTCAAGATGTCCGAGTGTAAAGGGGTCGAATGACCCGGGAAATACTGCAATTTTCATTTACAGAGTCCAGTCTATGGGCTGTTGCCCGTTGTTAATCAAGATATTGTTTGTTTGAGAGAAATGTCTGCATCCGAAGAATGCGCCGCGTGCCAGAGGCGACGGGTGTGCCGCCTCCAGGACATAATGCCTGGAGGTGTCTATCAGGTCACGCTTGTTTCTGGCAAAATTGCCCCACAGGAGGAAAACCAGGCCTTCCCTGCGGTCGCTGAGCGTTTTGATGACTGCATCAGTGAAGGTCTCCCAGCCGATGCGGCTGTGTGATGCGGCCTGGTAGGCACGCACCGTGAGGATTGCGTTCAGAAGGAACACTCCCTGCTGCGCCCATCCTGTCAGCGAGCCGTCTTTGTGCGACATGTCGACCCCGAGGTCGGTGCTGATCTCCTTGTAGATGTTGACCAGCGACGGTGGGGTGGCAATGCCCGGCGGTACAGAGAACGAGAGCCCTTCTGCCTGACCGGGGTTGTGGTAGGGGTCCTGGCCCAGGATCACAACTATCACCTTGTCGAACGGTGTGAGCGCGAATGCATTGAATATTTTGCCTGCCGGAGGGTAGATTGTGACACCGTTGTCTTTCTCACGGTGTATAAACGCCGCGAGTCCGGCAAAGTATGGTTTGTCGAACTCGGGCTGCAGCACCTCTTTCCAGGAGGGTTCTATTCTTACATCCATCGGTCTGTATTGCCTTTATGCGAACACAAAGTTAAGAACTTCGTCGACAGTGGCAACATATTTAAACGTAAGACCTTTGATATAGATATCCTTGATGTCTTCGATATTCCTGCGGTTCTCCTCTGAGATGACGATTGTGTCGACTCCGGCACGCTTGGCGGCAAGTATCTTCTCCTTGATACCGCCTACTGGCAGGACTCGTCCGCGGAGGGTGGTCTCGCCGGTCATGGCGATATGGCGCTTTATGCACTGGTTCTTTATGGCCGATGCGATGGCTGTCACCATGGTGATGCCCGCCGACGGACCGTCTTTGGGAATGGCACCCTCGGGGACATGGATGTGGAAGTCACGCTCGTAGAAGAGCTTGGGGTCGATTCCTATCTTTGCGGCGTTGGCCTTCAGATACTGGAACGCGATGGTGGCTGATTCCTTCATGACCTCTCCAAGATTGCCGGTTGTGCTGAGGACACCCTTTCCTTCGCTCACGCTGCACTCGATGAACAGTATCTCGCCGCCCATCTCTGTCCATGCCAGACCTGTCACCACGCCGGGCATCTCATTGCCTTTCTGCATGTCGTGGTGGTTTGTAGGGAGACCCAGGTACTCGCGTACGTCTTCCGGGGTGAGTGTATTCTTCAGCTCCTCTTCCATGGCAATCTTCCTGGCTGTGATGCGGCACAGCTTGGCTATCTGCTTGTCAAGCGAGCGGACACCCGATTCGCGGGTATATTCGTTGATAACCTCTTCGATGGCTTTCTTGCTGAGCTTGAGGTCCTTTGATGTGAGACCGTGCTCCTTGAGCTGCTTGGGAAGAAGATGCTTCTGTGCAATCGATACCTTTTCTTCTGCCAGATAGCCCGACACGTTTATCATCTCCATACGGTCGCGGAGCGCGGGATGGATGTTTTCGACGTTGTTGGCAGTGGTGATGAAGAGAACCTTCGAGAGGTCGTAGTCCAGGTCGAGATAGTTGTCGTGGAATGTTGTATTCTGCTCGGGGTCGAGCACTTCGAGCAGAGCCGACGCCGGGTCGCCGTGAAAATCGTTGAACACCTTGTCCACCTCGTCCAGCACTATGACGGGATTGACAGACCCCGCTTTCTTGATGCTCTGGATGATTCGTCCCGCCATCGCGCCGATATATGTGCGGCGGTGGCCGCGGATCTCTGATTCATCATGCAGGCCGCCCAGTGAAATCCTTCCGTATTTGCGTCCGAGCGCCTTTGCAATCGATTTGCCCAGTGATGTCTTTCCCACACCCGGAGGGCCGTAGAGGCACAGGATGGGCGACTTCATGTCACCTTTCAGCTTCAGCACCGCCAGATATTCGATGATTCTTTCTTTCACTTTCTCCAGCCCGTAGTGGTCTGCATCCAGCACCTTCTGGGCATTCTTCAGGTCAAGGTTGTCTTCAGTGGCTTCAGACCAGGGGAGGTCTACCATGAACTGAAGGTATGAATATATTACGGTGTAGTCGGGTGAGTTGGGGTTGCTTCGCTCCAGCTTGTGAATCTCCTTCTCGAAGGTTTCGGCAACATAATCGGGCCAGTTCTTCCCTTCGGCCTGCTTGCGCAGCTGGTTGATGTCATCGTTGGCTGAATCCATGCCAAGCTCTTCCTGGATGGTCTTGAGCTGGTTGTTCAGATAATATTCCCTCTGCTGCTGGTCTATCTCTACCTTCACCTTCTTCTGAATGTCTTCTCTGATCTTCAGGATCTCTGTCTGCTTTTCAAGCAGCTTCAGAAGCAGTGTGGCGCGCTCCTTTATGCTGGCTGTCATAAGCAGGGGCATCTTGTCGAGCGGGTCCTCGATCTCTATGGTTGTGGCTACGAAGTTTACAAGGAAGGCATTGTCGTCGATGTCGCGGATTGCATAGCCCGCCTCGTTCGATATGTTGCCGGAGAGCTTTATGATACGCATTGCAGAGGTCTTGATGCCGTCGACAATGGCTGCCATGTCCACGTCGCCTATTGCCGAGAGGTCTTCTGCCAAATAGTCAACTTCTGCCATCAGGTAGGGGGTCACGATGTCCACGCTCCTGATATTGAAGCGGCGGACACCCTGGATGATTGCTGTGACCGGGCCGTTGGGCAGGTCTATGATCTTGATTATACGGCCTAATGTGCCTGTTTCGAAAAGATCTGCCTGAAGCGGGTCTTCAACTTTGGGATCGCGCTGGGTGACAGCACCGACAAGCTTGTTCGACTTGTATGCTTCGTTCAGAAGCTGTATTGATTTCTCTCTCCTTACAGGGATGGGGATCACCGTGTCGGGAAACAGCACCGCGCCGCGGAGGGGCAGAACCGGCAGGACTGATGGCAGCTGCCCGTCCTGAAGCTTGGATGCCTGCTCCATGCTTACCACGGGGATGATGTTCATGTTCATCTCTTCTTCTCCAAAAAATACGGGGTCTTTCATCGGGTATTGTTTATGTCAAATTGTCAGTATGTCGTATAAAAATCGGGTAACTCCTATAA
>JAGHVP010000250.1 GCA_018064305.1 Candidatus Equibacterium intestinale
TCTGAAGATACTGATGAATCTGAAGTGCTGCGGCGCGCGCCTCGGAGAGCCTTCCGGGCAGGGTCTTGGGACCTGTGCAGGCACCGGCGAAGACCAGGCCCGGCTTAGTTGAGGCGTTGGGGTTCACTATGTTGTTCTGGGGCATGAAGAATCCGTCTTCACCAAGCTGCAGCTTGAGCATCTGTGCGAAATCCTTGTTGATGGGGTCTGACACCACACCACTCATGAGCACCAGCAGGTCCATTGAGATGCGTACGGGCTTGCTGAGCAGGGTGTCCTCGGCCTTTACGAAAAGCCTCCCCTCCTTGTCTTCGCTCACCTCTGAGACACGGCCGCGGATGAACCTCACACCGTAGTTCTTCTGGGCGTTGAAGTACATGTCTTCATATTTGCGGCCGAACATACGCAGGTCCATGTAGAAACAATATACTGTCGCATCAGGGAAGAGCTGCTTTATCTCCATGGACTGTTTCACTGCAGTGGCGCAGCACACCTTCGAGCACTGGCGGTTGCACACTTTCTCGTCGCGGCTTCCCACACAATGCACGAATCCTATCACTTTCGGGTCTTTGATCCTCCAGTCATCCTTTGTCTGGAAGTATTTCTCAAGGTCGGCGTTGGTGATGACATGGTCATAAATTCCGTAGCCGTATTCTTCTTTCCTTGTGGCATCGAAAAGGTTGAAGCCTGTGGTGAAGAGCAGGGCGTTCGCCTGTGCCGAGATTCCGTTCGAAAGCTTTACCTGGTAGAGGTCGGCAAGACGGTTGATCGATGTCACCTTTGTGCCAGTGAAATGGTTGATTCCGGCAATGTCGTCAAGCATCTCCTTGAGCACTCCCTGCGCGTTGATTCCGTCAGGGAACAGACGGTCCCACTGTGCAAGGTGGCCGCCCAGCTTCTCTTCCTTCTCTATGAGGATGGGAGTGTAGCCGAGCTTCTTTATCTGGCGGGCTGCCTCTATACCGGCGGGGCCACCGCCCACTATTATTACATTCTTGTTCATACTAACAGCACTTTATGTTGTCGGGGAACTCCGGGGGCACAAGCTTCCTGCCATCCGGGCCGTCGTATTTCTTTGCGGGGTCATACTTGATGCCGAGCTTGTCCAGCAGCGGCTCCAGCGCCACCTGGTGCATCTGCAGGCCAAGGTCCCAGGGGTTGTATCCGAGGACGAGGCCGGCCACCTCCTCGAAGGTGAGCACGGGGATGCCGTATCTGTCGGGACCGTAGGTCTTGCCGGTGGTCTCGGCAATCACATACTGCCAGCGGTCCATGAAATAGGCGCAGCCGGGGCAGTTAGTGATGATCATATCGGGTTTGTACGGCTCCATCGATTCGAATTTCTTATGAGTGTTGCTGACACAGTAGCCGCGGTTTGCCTTCACATGATACTGACGGAACCCGTATCCGCAGCAGTGACGGCGCTCGGGATAGTCGATGATTGAGCCGCCCCAGCTGTCTATCATGCCTGCAAGCACGTATGGATACTCTGCACCGCCCACACCCTTTGAAGGGAACATCTTGGCGTAGTGGCAGCCGATATGCTCCACCACATTCAGCGGCGAGCCGTCGGCCACGTTCACAAGCCTGAGGGCGGCCTTTTCTGCAATCTCGTTGCGGTAGTGATACATAAGGTCGCTTGCATGCACTATCACCTTCGGGATCTTGAACTCCCTCCTGCAAGACTTCCACAGGTCTTCTCGTATCTTTGCCTCTACTTCGGGGAATTCGCGCCAGGTCTCTATCGCCTCGCAGTAGAGGCCGAAGGATGTGACACAACTGCACACATAGTTTTCGTAGCCCGCCTCTGTCATAAGGGCGAACTGACGGGCGATGATGGTCATCTGGGTCTCCTGCGGAATGCATTCGTTGTGATATGCGATTCCGCCGCAGGTGGTGTGATACGGATTCTCGTACACATCCCTGCCGAGGTCCTTGCAGAGAATGTCCAGATACACACGCTCCGCTGCAGGGAAGAAGTTCTGACGGATGCAGCTCCTGACATAGAACCAGTGGTCGTCAGGAATGTCTTTCTGATAGTCCGACCAAATTTTCTGTTTGCCTTGATATATCATATCGGTACTTAATCGTTCAAATGACAGCTGCCTGTCTCGTTGAAAACTTTTTCGTAGTATTCGTCCACGGTCAGTCCCATTTCCTCTGCCTTCTGCGCCGAGAGCCGTTCCACAGTCTCCATACGCTCGGTTGCACCCGTGACATCGAATATCGCCTTCAGCTCGTCCAGAGCCTCCTGCGGAATCTTGCGCAGCACACCCGGCCCTTCTCCGTCAAGGTTGGCGCCGAGACGCTTGAACACATCATCCAGGTTTTCGGTGGTCCATTTCATGACCGGCCCAGATTCGGGATGCTCCCTGAACTGGAAAGTGCGGGGATATATGCAGTAGCCGTAGTTCAGGATATTGCCGCAGAGCTGGCGCTGGAGCGCGAACTGCTGGCGTCCTTTCTCGCTCTCTATGAAATATCCCATATCGATGCTGAGGCTGCGCAGTGCCATGATTACCATTCCGGGGACATTCTTACGCGGGCAGCGGGTCATGCAGCTCATGCATTCTCCGCAGTACCAGATAGTCTCGCTCTTCAGCAGAGCCTCTATCTGCTCGTCGTCCCGGGTCTGGACAATGTTCACTATAGTCTTCGGATTATATTTGTAGAACTCCGCGGCGGGACATATCGCCACGCAGGTGCCACAATTGATGCACGACTTCAAGCCTTCCTTGATGCGTACATCCTGAGCAAGTCTGTCAAATAATTTTCCCATATCCTTGCAAAGGTATAAAAAATATTGGAATAGTAGCACTTCCAACTATCCGGACACACAGGTCAGGAAATGAATGAGACGGCGTCGGACACCGTGAAATTGCTGCCACCTATGAATATCAAGTCGGAAGGGCCGGCAAGGCTGCGTGCTGCTGCAACAGCCTCTGGCACAGTGGCTGACAGGCTGCCGTGAATGCCGTATGGAGCAAGTCTGGAGGCCAGTTCCCCAACCGGCATGGCGCGCTGTGTGGAGGGTTGAGTAAGCAGATATGTCACCTTGTCGGAAGGCTTTGTCATGAGCGGCCCCACCGCCTCTACATCCTTGTCACTCACCACGCCGAACACAATGTATATGTGGTCATAACCAGGCGCCACAGCCTCGATCTGGGAGAACACCTGGCGCAGACCATGGGCATTGTGTCCTATGTCGCATATCATATCCGGACTTTCTGCAAGGCGCTCCCACCGGCCGCGGAAATCTGTAAGACGTGCTGCAGCTGCGATGCGGCCTGAACTGAAACTGAACTCCGCCGCACGGGGGCTGTCCTGCAGGACATCGAGCGCAGCAAGCACAGTTGACAGATTCTGACGCTGGTACACACCTGCAAGGTCCATCTCCGGCAGAAGTTCTGTCCAGAGCAGGGCATTCTCCACCACAGATATATAATCCCCTGCAAATACTATCCTGCTGCCGCGCTCCGCGGCAAGGCGCTCGAACACGGGCCTTGTTTCAGGGTTGTCCTCCCCTATCACCACCGGGACTCCCGGCTTGATGATACCGCCTTTTTCGAAGGCGATCTCTGGCAGAGTATTGCCGAGATACATGCAGTGTTCCAGCCCGATATTTGTAATGACGCTCAGTTCGGGGGTTACCACGTTGGTGGAGTCGAGACGGCCGCCGAGACCTGTCTCTATCAC
>JAGHVP010000009.1 GCA_018064305.1 Candidatus Equibacterium intestinale
ACTATATTTGTAGACTAATCAAAGGAAAATATGTCAAAAACAATTACAATAGGCATCACCCACGGTGATATCAACGGTATAGGCTACGAAGTCATTGTGAAAGCGCTTGCAGACCAGCACATAACCGACATGTTTGTCCCTGTCATCTACGGATCGTCAAAACTTTTCGCCCACAATAAGAAACTTGTCCCCGATACCGAAAATATCAGCACCAACCTGATTACCACGGTAAAGGATGCCAAGGCAAGGCGTATCAACATAATCAACTGCGTCCCCGAATCGTACAACATCGAGTTCGGAAAAGCCACCAAGGAGAGCGCAGAGGCGGCTATGATGTCGCTGAAGGCTGCGGTGGAAGACCTCAAGGCGGGCAACATCGATGCACTGGTGACAGCTCCGTTCAACAAGCAGTCGATGGCAGACGCCGGGTTCCAGTTCGTGGGACATACAGAATATCTTTCAAGCCAGTTCCCCGACAGCAGGGGGCTGATGTTCCTCTGCAGCGACACAGTGAAGGTGGGAGTGGCCACAAACCATACGCCGCTCGCAAAGGTGGCTGAAGTGCTGAATCCTGAAATGATAGTGGAAAAGCTCGAGGTCATGAATGACTCTCTCAAGAGAGACTTCATGGTTGAAAAACCCAGGATAGCAGTGCTCGGTCTGAATCCTCACGCAGGTGACGGCGGGCTGCTGGGTAAGGAAGAGCAGGAGATCATTGTACCGGCACTTGAGATGGCCAGGGAGAAAGGTCTGCTGGCTTTCGGCCCCTATCCCGCAGACGGGTTCTTCGGCACAGGCCAGTACACCAAGTTCGATGCAGTGCTTGCCATGTATCACGACCAGGGGCTTATCCCTTTCAAGACTATCGCCTTCGAACGCGGAGTGAACTACACTGCAGGCCTTCCTGTAGTGCGTACATCGGTCGATCATGGTACCGGCTATGACATCGCCGGCAAGAACATGGCCGACCCGCAGTCTATGAGATGGGCCATCTATCTGGCGATAGATATTGTCAAAAACCGACAGATTTATGATGAAATAACTGCCAACCCGCTCAAAATAAAGGTGTTCGAAACCAAGAGCGCGCCCGACAGAAGTTATCTTCCCGAATAATTATTTAAAGATATGTCTTCTACTGACAAAAAAATTTACCTGTTTACAGACGGTGCCTGTTCCGGCAACCCCGGTCCCGGCGGTTATGGTGTGATCCTCCGCTGCGGCGACCATGAAAAAGAGATGAGTGGAGGCTTTGCCGATACTACAAACAACAGAATGGAGCTTCTGGCTGTGATTGTTGGACTTGAGGCCATCAAGATAGACAATGCAGAGGTCGAGGTATGGAGCGACTCTTCATACGTGGTCAATGCCATAACCAAGGGCTGGCTCGAGAACTGGGTCAAGACAGATTTCGCCAAGAAGGCCAATCCGGATCTCTGGAAAAGGTTCCTCCCTGTATACAGGAAACACAGAGTGACTTTCCACTGGCTGAAGGGGCACGCAGGCCATCCCGAGAACGAGCGCTGCGACGCTCTTGCAGTGGCTGCATATCAGAAGTTCATTGCCGGCGGCACATGTGATGCTGCTGCAAAAGGCTGTCCTTTCGACGAATACATCGACCGCCACGGCACATATTCAATCAAATACGACAAGCTCAAAGAGCTTTTCGGCCGCGACGACCTCACATCCCTCTGGATTGCGGATATGGATTTCAAGTCGCCGCAGTGTGTGCATGATGCAATATGTGACTACCTCAGCACTGGTTCCTACGGATACAGCGTGGAGCCATGCGAGCTTTTCGAGGCTGTACGCGACTGGCTCGGCAAGGAGCACGGGTGGAAGATAGACCACGACTGGTTCTGCTTCATCCCCGGCATCGTAAGAGGTATTGCCTATGCAGTCAATTTCTTCACGGAAAAGGGAGACAAGATTGTGGTTCAGTCGCCTGTTTACTATCCTTTCACCAACGTTCCCGAGGGCAACGGCAGGGTAGTGCTGCGCAACCCCTTGAAGGGCAATGAGATGGATTTCGACAACCTGGAGAAGCTCCTTACAGAGAACGATCCTGTCAAGATGCTGATCCTCTGCAACCCTCACAACCCCGGAGGATTCATCTGGACAAAAGAGCAGCTTGCAAAGCTTGCACATATCTGCAAGAAGCACAATGCCATCGTTGTTTCCGATGAGATCCACAGCGACCTCTATCTCTGGGGCAACGAGCATATTCCGTTCGCAACCGTAAGTGAAGAGGCAGCTTCCTGCAGCATCACTTTCGGCGCGCCGAGCAAGACATTCAATATCCCCGGATTCGCCACATCATACTGCCTCGTTCCCAACGAAACACTGCGCGTCCCATTCTACAAATGGCTTACCGCCAATGAGTTCAATGTTCCTACCATTATCCCTTCACTGGCTGCCATAACTGCATACCGCAACTGCAAGGGATGGAGAGACAGCGCTCTGAGATATATCGAGTCGAACATCATATACCTGGAAGAGAAATTCGCCGCATTCAAGGATCCCGACGGAGTTCAGTGGATTAAGCCCGTCCGTCCCGAGGCATCGTTCCTCGTATGGCTGGACTGCCGCCATCTGCTGGCTCATCTGGCAGGCAAGGCAGAGGACAAGCTCACACTGAAAGACCAGCCTCTGCTGGTGGATTATTTCGTGAACACGCTGCGCCTGGCGCTCAATGACGGTACGATGTTCGGTCCGGAGGGCGTGGGCTACATGAGAATGAATGTGGCATGCCCCAGGAAGCTGCTTGAATTCCCTCTGAAATAGGTCCCCTCTACAATGAAAAAGACAATCCAGAAGATAGGTGTGCTGACTTCCGGCGGGGATGCTCCCGGAATGAACGCGGCAATCCGTGCCGTGGTGCGCACTGCAATGTTCTACAAGCTTGAGGTGGTTGGTATCCGCAGAGGATACAAGGGAATGCTGGAGAAGGATTTCGTTCCCATGCAGAGCCAGTCTGTATCAAAGATACTGGCGCTTGGCGGCACTATCCTTCAGACTTCCCGCTGCCCCGAGTTCAAGGAGCTGGAATTCCGCAGGCAGGCTCTTGCAAACCTGCAGGAAGAGGGGATAGATGCTCTGGTGGTGATTGGCGGCGACGGCTCGTTCCGCGGTGCGAATGACATCTGGAAGGATTTCGGATTCCCTGTTGTGGGAATACCTGCCACAATAGACAATGATATTTTCGGCACCGACTTCACAATCGGTTTCGATACAGCCATCAACACCGCCATGGAGGCGATAGACAAGATCAGGGACACGGCGCACAGCCACGACATGGTATTCTTCGTCGAGGTCATGGGGCGTGATGCCGGATTCATTGCGCTTAACACAGGTATCGCAACCGGTGCCGAGGTGACTCTCGTTCCCGAGATTCAGAACGATATGGATTCTCTCTGCAACTATCTACAGATAGGCCGCCGTAAGAACAAGACTTCAGGCATCATTGTGGTGGCCGAAGGCGGACATCTCGGCAGTGCTGCAGAGGTTGCAGCCCAGGTGAAGGAGCGTATCCCCAATTACGAGACCCGTGTCACCACCCTGGGACATATCCAGCGGGGCGGCTCGCCCAGCTGCAACGACCGCGTCCTTGCAAGTATCTACGGATATGAAGCAGTAGGCGCGCTTCTCGACGGCCGCAGCGGTGTGATGGTGGGGCGCGTGAACGCAAAGACTGTCTTCACTCCGTTCGACGAAGCAATCAGCAAACATAACCAGATAGACCGTTCTTGGTATGAAATCACCAAGATCCTAAGTGTATAATCCAAAAATCATTATATAACCAAATTATGAAAAAGTATTTTGCAGAATTCATCGGAACACTTGTTCTGACACTCCTCGGCTGCGGTACAGCAGTTTTCGTAGGTTGCGGTGAACCTGCCGGCGTATTTGCTACAGCTGCTGCATTCGGCCTTTCAGTAATCGCCATGGCTTACACTATCGGCGGTATCAGCGGTTGCCACATCAATCCTGCCATCACTTTCGGTGTCGCCCTCAGCAAGAGAATGACATGGAAAGACGCTTGTGGATACTGGGTAGGTCAGTTCCTCGGCGGTATCGCAGGTGCTGCAATCCTCTATTGGATCTGCTCTGCAACAGGTGCACCCGGTGCAATGGGTGATCCCGCAGGTCTCGGAACAAACGGCATTGCAAATGCCGGCGGTGTATGCGGCGCTCTCCTCGTAGAGGTTATCGCTACATTCCTCTTTGTCCTTGTTGTTCTCGGTACAACTGATTCAGAGAAAGGCGCAGGCAACCTCGCAGGTCTTGCAATCGGTCTTTCACTGGTTCTCATCCACCTCGTATGCATCAACCTTACAGGTACTTCAGTTAACCCTGCACGTTCATTCGGCCCCGCGCTCGTCGGAGGGGGTGAGGCTCTCGCAAACGTATGGGTGTTCATCGTTGCTCCTCTCGCAGGCGGCGCACTTGCAGCTCTTGTATGGAACTGCCTTGCAAAACCCTGCTGCTGCAAAAAAGAGAACAAATAATTGATGAAGAAGAAAAGACTGCTGCTCGGAGATGAAGCAATAGCAATGGGCGCCATAAACGCCGGTATTGTTGGAGTTTATGCATATCCGGGCACCCCTTCTACAGAAATAACTGAATTTATTCAGAATAGTCCCGCGGCAAAAGACAACAACGTCTTCTGCCGTTGGTGCACTAATGAGAAGACCGCAATGGAGGCCGCTCTCGGAGTCTCTTATGTAGGCCGCCGTTCTATCGTGTGCATGAAGCACGTGGGTATGAATGTGGCCGCCGATCCGTTCATGAACGGAGCTATGGCGGGCGCAAACGGCGGACTGATAGTGATTGTGGCAGACGACCCCTCGATGCACTCTTCCCAAGGAGAACAGGATACACGTTTCTACGGCAAGTTCGCCCTCGTCCCCACACTCGAGCCCTCGAACCAGCAGGAGGCATACGACATGATGGAGTATGGCTTCAAGCTCAGCGAAGAGCGCGACATCCCTGTGCTGATGAGAGTTACCACACGTATGGCGCACAGCCGTGCAGTGGTTGAGTATGACGATGCCATAGAGCCCCGCAGAGAACTCTGCAATCCCAAGAATCCTGCTTCATGGATACTTCTCCCTGCAAATGCACGCAAGAAGTACCCCGTCCTCATAGACAATTACACCCACCTCGGGCAGGTGGCGTGTGAAAGTGGTTATAACCGCTATTTCGACGGTGCCGACAAGAGCCTTGGCATTGTGGCCTGCGGAATAGCCTATAACTATCTCCGTGAGAATGTAGGGGACGACTGCAGGTATCCTGTTCTGAAGATATCCCAGTATCCTCTTCCAAAGGACCTTGTCCGCAGGATGGCTGCTGAATGCAGCACCATACTTGTAATGGAAGAAGGGCAGCCGTTCGTGGAAGAGCAGATCCAGGGAATACTGCCTCACGGCTGTACGGTGAAAGGCCGTCTTACCGGTGATCTGCCCCGCACGGGAGAACTTACTCCCGACTGTGTGCGTGCTTCCCTCGGGATGCAGCCTCATGAGACATTCGCACCGGCTGAGAACGTTGTGCCCCGTCCTCCCGCACTCTGCCAGGGATGCGGCCACCGTGACCTCTACAATGCACTGAACAGGGCGATGGAGAAATTTGAAGACCACAAGGTGTTCAGCGACATCGGCTGCTACACACTTGGTGCGCTTCCTCCGTTCCGTGCAATCAGTTCATGCATCGATATGGGTGCTTCAATCACAATGGCTAAAGGCGCCGCCGACGCCGGACTGTATCCTGCAGTGGCGGTGATAGGAGACTCCACTTTCACACATTCAGGCATCACAGGCCTGCTTGACGCGGCAAACTGCAACGCCGACATCGTGGTTGTCATATCAGACAATATCACCACAGGCATGACAGGCGGTCAGAATTCCGCCGGCACAGGCAAGCTTGAGCAGATCTGCATGGCAGTGGGTGTGGCACCGGAGCATGTCCGCGTGGTGATTCCCCTGCCGAAGAATATGGATGAGATAAGCAGGGTTATCGACGAAGAGATAGCGTATCATGGCACTTCAGTGATAATCTCGCGCAGAGAGTGCATCCAGACAGCGAAACGCCACCTTAAAAACAAATAGTTCCGATGAAGAAGGATATAATACTGACTGGTGTGGGAGGACAAGGCATCCTTTCCATCGCAACTGTAATAGGCCAGGCTGCCATTCAGGAGAACCTCTACATCAAACAGGCAGAGGTCCACGGTATGAGTCAGCGTGGCGGAGACGTGCAGTCTAACCTGCGCATCTCTTCCAGTCCCATTGCATCTGACCTGATTGCAAGGGGCGGAGCCGATCTGGTTATCTCTCTCGAGCCCATGGAGGCTCTGCGCTACAGGCACTATCTTGCAAAGGACGGATGGATTGTGACCAATGTCACACCGTTTGTCAACATCCCGAACTATCCCGATATCGAAAAGGTTCTGGATGAACTACGTGCAATGCAGAATGTGATTCTTCTGGATGTGGATGCTGTTGCCAAAGAGGCGGGCAATCCGCGTGGGAGCAACATTGTGCTCCTTGGTGCCTGCAGCCATCTGCTGGGCATCAGCAGCGAAAGGTTCGAAGAGGGAATCCGCGGCATTTTCGCCCGCAAGGGAGAGGAGATGGTAGAGGCCAACCTCAAGGCTTTCCGTGCCGGTCAGGCTGCTGCAGTAAAATAATAGAAACTATCAGTTCCGGCCTGCAACGGCCAGAGCTACAGCAATTCCGTCGAGGGCGCTGGATACTATGCCACCTGCATAGCCGGCGCCCTCTCCGCATGGATAGAGGCCC
>JAGHVP010000247.1 GCA_018064305.1 Candidatus Equibacterium intestinale
CCCGTCCAGGCCGGAAAGTCAGACTCTATCTGCCACGGCACGCTCACATTCTCATGCTGGTTCAATGCCTGCGCGCATACATTCGGCAAATCTGCGGCTGCATCTGGCTCACCAGACGGAGGCTCAGGCATGTCAATCGACACAGCAATACCCCAGGCCTATTCAAACGGCCAGGATATCGCCGTCCACATCAGCCCCAATTTCGTAGACTACTGGGGCGAATTTTTCAGCGGCTATCTCCGCCCCACACTCAGAAGCGTGCGCTGTGTAAGAATTCCTTCCGCTGAATAATCAGAAAAAATGATATCTTTGCAATCAAACATTCAAACCTAATAACAAACAGTATTATGAAAAAATTCTTTTTTGTAATCGTTGCTCTCGTAGCAGGCGCAATCTCAATGAATGCAGCCAATTACACTGTTGACGACGCTTCCATCGACGCATTGTTCGAAAATGCAGAAATGGTCGAGGCTTCTGCAGCAGCAGAGACAGCAGCCGCCTTCACTTCAGGCAGCAACACCACCATCATCGCATGGGTTATCGACACCATCGGTCTCGGTTACTTCGGAATCCACCGCATGATTCTCGGTTCAACCAACCTGATGTGGCTCATCTACACCATCACAGCCGGCGGTATCTTCGGTATCGTTCCCCTGGTTGACTGGGTTGTGCTGCTCATTGACGTTGTCAACGGCTCTGACTCTTACATCGGCAATCCTAAATTCCTGATGTGGGCATAACTGCTATGACAACACGGAAAACTGTGATGAGGCCGCTCGGCCTCATCATTTTTTTAAGCTTTGCACTTCCTCTGGGAGCACAGCAGCGGGTTTCTGCCGATGTAACCGTGAAACAGGTACAGAACGGCAGGGCAAGCACCACCACCAAAAGCGTCTGCTGCACGAATGACGGCCGTATGGTGGCCATCACCAAGACCAAGGAGGGGAAACTTTATATATTCACCAACATACATGGTGAAACGCGCATCTACAATCAGGCGCGCAACGAAGTGATGTCCGACAACAGCGGATCGGTCACCTCGACCGACGAGCTCCTTCAAGTGTTCCTCCTGCAGAGGATCGACGATATGGGCTTCACAAGTCTGGGATACGACCTGGTGAAGACAGAGCACGAAGGCTCAAACCTCATAAAGATCTTCGAGCCGAAGAACAAGGCGGCACAGTGCGCCCGCATCAAGCTGGTGATGCAGGACTACCTCCCCATATACTGTGCATATCTCGACCGAAAGGGGAAAGTGATAACAAAGACATACTATTCGAAGTATGAACTCACCGACCGATTTATGTTCCCCCACAGAGTTACCGAAGTCACATATCTCAACGCAAAGGACTCTGTAGTGAAGCTCGACCTCTATTCCAATATAAAGGTCAACACCCCCGACCCCGCGTTCGACATCACAATTCCAGCCGACGCTAAAATCATCACAACAGCAAAATAAGACATACGATGCACAGAGCGCTGAAGGTCATACTAGCAGTGGCGATTGCTCTTTCTGCAACAGGCAGAACCGCGCTGCTTGCACAACCAGAGCACTGGCCCGACTCAGGCAGCCTGTACATCCGCGCAACCGACGCCATAGCGCGTCAGACTGGTGCCGGGCGCTCCTTCTCCCCTGCATCGAACTACTACCTGCCGGCAGCCGTGAGCCGTTTCGGCATCATTGGCGGCATTCTGTCTACTTTCGACCGCATCAACCGCAGCGGACGCATAGGGATGGCCGCCCAGAACGACTCGTTCCGCGACCCTTCCGACCACCGTCTGCACGAAGGTTTCGAAGCATACAGTTTCAAAAGCATCACGGAAGCCGGTCGGCAGCCCATCCATATAGAAATACCACCCGTCGCCCCGGGCCGCAGCAACGCCGGCAGCGACTGGTCGTTCATAAACTACCTCCTGGAATCGGGTATGAAGCGCGATGCTGCGGCAATCCTATTCCAGGATGGAATATACGCCCCGTCAGACACGCTCAGCTATCTCCGCGGTCTGACTGCCTATTATCTGAAAGATTTCGGCACTGCATCGTATTACCTGGGCAGTGTAGGACAGACCTCCCCTCTTTTCGACCAGGCCTTTTTCCACTCAACCGCTTCGCTGATGGAGCTTGGATGCAATGCTCAGTCCATTGCGTTGCTGGAAGGCTACAACGGAGCCCGCAACGACCTCAAGAGGCTGCAGCTTGAAGCAGCATCGCTTATGGAAGATGACTTTTCAGGATACCTGAACTATTCCGGCTCCGCTTCGGAAGCCACCTCATACTCCGTAATGCAGGCGGAACAGTCCCTTGCAAGAATCTACTCCGACCGCACCGCTGCAAAAGAGAAAAAGCCGTGGATAGCCGCCACCGACTCTGCCATTATCCCGGGTCTGGGCAAAGTGTATGCGGGCAACCTGTCCGAAGGTATCGCCTCTTTCCTGGTGGTAGGTTCGTTCGGGGCAGTCACAGCCGAATGCATCTCTAAAAAAGGATGCGGCGACTGGCGCAGCATCACCTTCGGTGCCCTGGGGGCACTCTTCTATCTTGGCAATATCTACGGCAGCTATTTTTCTGTCGAACGCATAAACACTTACACCCATGAAGCTCAGAACCAGGCTATTATGTACAATATCCACGTTCCTCTGCGCTCTGTTCTCCGCTAGCGCGCAGGATACCGCAAGGATTGCAGCAAGCCTGTTCGACCAAGGCGAATGGGCCCTTGCAGCGGCATACTACGAAAAGCTGGCATACGAAGATGCCGCACAGGCACCGGATGCCCTGGAGAAAAAGGCGCGCTGCTACATCAACCTCAACTCTTTCGATGAGGCGGCGTCTACCCTCGAGCGCATCCCGATGCGCAGCATACCTGCTGAAGAAAGGTGCGCACTGCTGCATGAAAAGGCACTTGCAAACCATCTGGCCGGCAACAGCGAAAGTGCCGCCACCTATCTTGACGAAGCATTCGCACTCGACTCCCTGTCAGGAAACATGCTTCTCTCCTCACTCATATATAACGAATGCTACCGCTTCAATGACGGACTCCGCTGCATCCGCCGCCACCTCCGCACTACCGGAGCCGATGCCAGGACATACCGTGACGTGGCAAACCTCTACGAAAAGACGCCGCGCCGGCACAGTGAAAACACGGCACTGGTGCTTTCCATCATTCCGGGACTGGGGCATTTCTATAACGGAGCATGGGAGGAAGGTGCGCTGAGCCTTGCGCTGAACGGCATAGTCATAACTTTCGGAGCCGCACAGGCGGCGGGAAAGATGTTTGTATCGGCCATTCTCGGTGCCGGCATTCCACTCACATACACCTATATGGGCGGCAACAGCCGCGCTGTGGAGCTGGTTGAAGAGCGCAACACTGCAAAAATCTCTGAGTTCAACTTCAAACTGATTTCTCTTTTGTAGATTTGCGCCCCGATGAAACATTTGCGCAGAATCATATCACTTGCAGCAACGGTCTGCCTCCCGCTGCTTCTGGCGGCACAGGGGCATCCGGTCACCCGTGACTTCCTCATGGGGCGCACACATTACGAAGAAGACACCTGCTTTGTACCCATAAGCCGCGGATACACCCGCCTCGCACTGGAGTACTCCTACATACAGAAAGAGACCTACGCTGCATATCTGAAGATGCGTCAGGCCGCACAGGATGACGGAATCACGCTGAACGTCACCTCTGCCTCACGCAACTTCTGGGTACAGAAATACATCTGGGAGCAGCGCTGGCAGAGAAACAGCAGCCTGCCTGGTCCGGAACGCATTGTCAGAAGCCTGCAGTACATCTCGATGCCTGGCACATCGCGCCATCACTGGGGCACCGACATGGATTTCTGCAGCAAGGAGCTTGCCTTCTGGCAGAGTGAAAAAGGGCGGCGCACCTACAGCTGGCTCAAAGAAAATGCAGGCCGCTTCGGTTTCTTCCAGCCGTATACGTCAAAAGCCGGCGGACGCACCGGTTATGAAGAGGAAAAGTGGCACTGGAGCTACGCCCCGCTTGCAGACATCTATACGGAAGCCTACCGCACAATGATATCTCCCGATGATATCAGCGGGTTCGCAGGAGCGCACGAAGCCGCTGACATAAACATCATTGGCCTGTATGTGTGCGGAATACAGAACGAAGATTATATCCCTCCGGTTCCGGAGGTGAGCGACAAAGGGCTGTTCAAAGCCCTGCCCCTATTTCAGGAAAACAAAGAAGACAGCAAGCACCAGACATCCAAAGGCGGCGATGTGGTTCCACTGAATAGGCTGGTTCTTGAAGACAAGTGACACAATCACTGTAAATATCGTAAGAGAGAGTACCTCCTGTATCACCTTGAGCTGCATGAGGTTGAACGGACCGCCGTTTATGTTTGAACCTATGCGGTTTGCGGGTATCATGAAGAAGTATTCCAGAAGTGCCACACCCCACGACATCAGTATTATGACAACGAGAGGCCAGTCCTTTGCAGCCGGTACTATTTCAGGAAGTTTCAGCTGACCGTACCATGCGAATGTCATGAATACGTTCGATACACACAAGAGAATGATTGTCCAGATTGCCTGCATTGTCTGATTGATTATTTTTTTTTGCGCCGGCAAATATATAAAAAAATAGCGCCTCGCGGCGCTATTCAATTTTAAGAATATTATTACAAGTTGCTTACAACTTCGAAGTAGATGTTTCCATCAACCACTGCGGTCTTAAACAGGATGTTGTCAACCTTGTAGTAAGTTTCACCACCTACGACAATCTCTTCATAATCTTCAGGTATCTCAGTTACCAGGGCTCCGATAGGAGCTTCGATCACTACATATTCGTTACCTTCAAGGATGTAGAAGACACCGTCGTTGTAATAGTAGTTCACGTTGTCTGCAGCGTAGCTCATCTCGTTGGCGTTCCTTACCACGTATGAGGTGTTGACTGCGGCGTATGCCCTTGCAAGTTCAGCTGCCCTTTCGGCTCTTCTGATATCGTTGATCACAGTGTTGACCCAGATACGTGCCAGGGTGTAGTTGAACATTGCAAC
Source organism: Candidatus Equibacterium intestinale (assembly GCA_018064305.1). Taxonomy (GTDB): domain Bacteria; phylum Bacteroidota; class Bacteroidia; order Bacteroidales; family UBA932; genus Equibacterium; species Equibacterium intestinale. The sequence continues at coordinate 5,020 of JAGHVP010000247.1, forward strand.
TGCAATGCGCTCACCGAAGGGAGGTCTTACGATGATGTAGTCTCCGCGGTAGCGGCGGTACCAGATGCCTCCGTAGTTGTAGTACTTATGACCTCTGTATCTTACCACGCGTGCTCCGAAAGGAATGTCGTGGATACGGTAGCCGTAGTTGTGATGGCCGATGTGATAAGGAGCTATCATAGGACGGTCATTCACGTAAGGATGGTGCCAGTGTCCCATGTCGGCACGGGGTGCCACGTGGTTGTTCATGTGCACTGCGTTGTTGCTGACATGCATTTCAGCCTTGCCGTTGTTTGAGGTGTGCATTTCGTTGCGTGCCGCATTTACGCTGCGGTTCACGTATACATTGCGGCTTACTGATGCAGAGCCTGCTGAGCGGACAGCCGAGCTGTTGTTTGCAGCTGCCTTCACATTCGCAGAGCTGCTGCGGCTTACGTTTGCGCTGCGGCTTGCTGATGCAGAGCCTGCTGAGCGGACAGCCGAGCTGTTGTTTGCAGCTGTCTTCACATTCGCAGAGCTGCTGCGGCTTACGTTTGCACTGCGGCTTACTGACGCTGATGAGCTGCCGGCAATTGCAGAAGTGCTGCGGCTCACTGATGCAGCGCCGCGGGAATTGTTTGCAGCAGAGCGAGAGACACTGCCGGCATTGCTGCGGACAATTTCAGTAGCGTGGTTTGAAGAATTTGAAACTCTTCTTTGTCCCCATGCCTCGTTGCCAAGGGTTGCAAACATCACTAAGATGCTGAGGACAAATGCAAATCTTACAGTTCTTTTCATGATCTTAGTGTTATTGGAATTGTTAGTAATACGTACGTCGTATGTATTTAGCAACAGGTGTGCCAAAAATAAAGAATGCGTTTAGCAAATAGTTTTGTACCTTTGTAGAATATCACAAGTATTATATCCATAATACAATAATACTATGCAACTTGAAGGAAGAAGACAAAGCAGCAACGTTGAAGACCGCAGAGGCTCTTCAGCAGGTAAGATCGGCGGAGGCATCGGACTCGGAGGCGCCATCATCGTAGGACTCATCCTGCTTCTCACAGGACAGGACCCGACCCAGGTGCTGAGCTACATCAATGAAGGCGACATAACATCCGGTCAGACTACCGAATACATCGAAAGTGCGGAAGACAAGGAACTTTATGAATTCGCATCTGTGATCCTTGCCGGTACAGAAGATGTGTGGACCGCAATTTTCAAGCAGAACAACCTTGAATACATTCCCCCGAAACTTGTGATATTCGACGGCGCTGTCCAGTCAGGCTGCGGCGGAGCCACTGCACAGTCAGGCCCGTTCTACTGCAGTGCAGACCAGTGCGTATATCTTGACCTCTCATTCTTCAAGGATATGCAGAGACAGCTCGGCACAAGCGGCGACTTTGCCTGGGCATACGTCATCGCACACGAAGTGGGCCACCATGTGCAGTACCTCCTCGGTACACTCGACCAGGTGAACCAGAAAAGAGCAAGGGCATCTGAGAAAGAGGCCAACAAGCTAAGCGTACGCCTGGAGCTTCAGGCAGACTTCTACGCAGGAATCTGGGCTTATTACGACAACAAGAACTACCATTCTCTTGAGACAGGTGATATCGAGGAAGGTCTGAACGCCGCCACCGCAATCGGTGACGACCGCCTGCAGAAACAGGCATACGGCCGCACAGTTCCCGATTCATTCACCCACGGAACAAGTGCACAGCGTACAAAATGGCTCAAGAAAGGTCTTACCACCGGCAATCCCGCCCTCGGCGACACATTCTCACCCAACTATAACGACCTGTAGGCATGAGGAAGATAGTACCACTGGTCTGTGCCGCGCTGCTGTTTACAGGATGTACCGGATACAGCCAGCTTGATGTAGACAATCTGCAGCACAGGCTCGACAGCCTTTCCGCCGAGGTCGACAGAGCCACAGGAATCTTTGACACTCTGGAGATTGACCAGCCTCATCAGGAGCCTGATGAAAGGCCGGTCCTGGAAATCATCGCCAACGGCTTCAGTTATGAAAATTCATCTGTAGAGAATTACAGGAAACTTGCCGAAGCCGGCTTCACTGTTGTAAGCCAGTATATGGGTCACAGTGTGGAACTGAACCGCACTGCGATGGATGCTGCCGAGAAGGCCGGCATGAAGGTCATGATATCCCTTCACGATTTTGTATATGGCTATTGGATAGACCATCTGAGCGCCAGCTTCGAACAGGTTAAGACATACATCGACGGAGTAAAGGACCACCCTGCACTCTGGGGATATTCGTTTGCCGACGAGCCCAAGGTGCTGCATCAGATAGAAGGTATCAGGGCAGTCAAGGACTATATGCTGCAGCTTGACACCGACCATGTCTATTTCTGCAATATTGCAGGGTGCAACGCATCCCTCCCCTTCTTCACCTACGGAATCAGCCAGGAAGACATGGATTTCTACTACAGCCAGTATGTACAGAAATTCGGAGCGAACTACATAAACAACTACCAGGACTATCTCGACCACTATATGGACACCACACAGTGGGACTTCATCTGCTTCGACAGTTACCCGCTTGACCTGGCTGCCCCGAAGGTGGAGAACAAATTCTACGAGTCGCTGGAATATGTATCGGCCGAGGCCGGGAAATACGGAGTGCCGATGTGGGCATACCTTGCCTCTGGTGTCTGGAACAACGTGATGCCCTCTCCCACCGAGGAAGGAATCAAGTACCAGATGTACACCTGCCTTGCATACGGAGCCCAGACAATCTGCTATTACGCGTATGAAGGCAACGAGCAGAACCCACTTACCCCCGACGGAAGATATACAGAGGTATATGACCATGTGAAAGCCACCAACCTTGAGGCCAATAAACGCGCGTTCATCTTTGCAGGCGGAGAGGTGGAGGGAGTCTGGCACACCGCAGATGTCCCCAACCGCGCCAGAAGGTTCAGCAACTCAGTTCTGCCCGAGGGTGTCAGTACGCTCGAGGCTGAGAAGGCCGCGCTGGTGTCTGTCATAAACAACAAGGGGCACCAATATCTCGTGGTAGTGGGCAGAACCCCATATGAAGACAATGTCGTGACCATTGAATTCTCCAAGAGGGTGTCACACATCGATTCAGAAGGAGATTTTGCATACGTGATGCCCGGAAGCAGCAGATACCTGCTGAAGAAAGGCGGAGCATTGACATTCCAGATTAAATAGTCCAGGCGATGAAAAAGACTTACACATTAGTTTTCATGATATGTGCAGCCTTGCTTGCTGCCTGCACCGACTACACTGAGATCCTGTCGGATATAGAAGAGAAGGTTGACGATATCGAAGAGACAGAGGCTGGTCTGTTCGCATCACTCGACGACCTTCAGGCTGTCATCGACGCAGTGTCTGACGGAGATGTACTCATCGACTTCACACCTGTGTCAGACGGATCCAGGATAACAGATTATTCTTTTACTTTCGCAGATGCCGGCAACATTGTGATTGAGAACAGGCGGGCCCGTGATGGTGGAAAAATTATCCGCAGCATTGTCCAGGACAAGGGAAAGATAATAATCACCCTTTTCAACGGCAGGCTGCTCATGTTTGATGTTCCCGCCATATATACGCCAGACGTAATTCCAGAAGCGGAAAATCCCGACTATACTTTCAAAGTTACCGGTGAATGCCCGGTGATTGACTACAAGGGAGGAACAGCTACGGTAAAGCTCACCACCGACATTGAATATGAAGTGGACTGGGACCCGGCCGCCGACTGGCTTGAAATAGTTGAGTCAAAGGCTGTTCACGAAGATGCCGTGACATTCACTGTAAGCGAGAACACATCGTTCAACCCCCGTTCAGCCTATGTATCATTCGAATCGGGAGAATACACCGTAAGGACATACATCAGGCAGGAAGGGCGCCATGCCACCGATGCCGACAAGTTCAACCTCAGCAGGAACGGCACTTCAAACTGCTATATCGTGACTTCTGCCGGAGACTGGTGCTTCGAGGGAGATGTGATGGGATGCGGACAGAGCGGAATATATGAAGGCAAAAACAGCGGATTCCACACCCACGAGGCATATCTCGAACCCACAGAGGCAGAAATAGGCTGGTGCCAGAACGACGTCTTAAGCGATGTAAGGTATGAAGACGGGCTGGTACATTTCCACGCTTCGGGCAATAAAGGCAATGCGCTTGTGGCAGTTCTTGCCAGGGGAACCATTATATGGAGCTGGCACATATGGTGCACCGACGCACCCGCCGAGGTGGATATTACAAATGACTGCGGCATGACCTTCACGGTTCTGGACCGCAATCTGGGTGCAGTTGTCGCGGAAGGCGGCAGGGATGCATACGGCCTGTATTACCAGTGGGGCAGAAAAGACCCGTTCGACGCTGCAGTCGTTGTGAAAAGAATGTATGTAAGTTCAACTCTTAAGAATACGTTCAAATATCCCGACCGTGCATTCTCAGCCACAAATTCCGACTGGTGCTCTACTCCGGGCAACAACTATCTGTGGGGCAATCCACACGCCGAGTTTATTGCAGAGCCCGGGGCGCTCAGAAAAACCATATATGACCCCTGCCCTGCCGGCTATATGGTTCCCTGCACAGACGTATTCTGTGACATTACCGGAGACATGGTAGAATACACGTCAACCGGCTGCAACATCAAGGCAGACAACGGCAGCAAGCTGTATATGCCATACGCCGGACGTGTCTCATACAGGTGTTATGATTTCAGCATTGAAAGTGAACCAGTCACAAATTCTGATGGAAGTGTGGACGGAGGTCTATGGGCAACCGTCTGGACTTCCCACAGCGACTGGTATGCAGCCACCAACCAGATTACATCCGGCAGAGCTTTCCGCATTGGAAGCAGCTGTACAGACAAGCGGTGGGACGGTCCCGCCTTCTATTCCGAAGACCGCGCACGCTGCCTTCCCGTGAGATGCGTCAAGTGCTTCTGCGGGCAGTAATACCATTCTCATTTTAGTTCATATTTATTTTGTTCCTTTACTAGTGATGCGTTAACCGACGCATCTGCGGCTGTAAAACATTAAAATACAATATATTATAACAGTTCTTTGACAACTTCGATTTGAAATGAGTTCGTAATTTTGTGGGTTAATTCCACCGGTTATGAA
>JAGHVP010000068.1 GCA_018064305.1 Candidatus Equibacterium intestinale
AGGTAAAGGACGCGTGGAGAGTTGTTGCCGCGGAGCTTGATGTCACATTTGTGGCGGTAAGGGAATTCCAGGCCGCACTCCATCAGGAACTTGCCGCTGAACACAGCACCTTCGCAAGACAGCGGAGCGTCGTCGATGCGGTTGATCTCCTTGATGCGGTATAGGGCAGCGGGATCCAGGCCGGCCATCTTCACACGCGGATAGTGCTCGTCGCACTTCTGGTCTATCTTCCACCAGAAGAAGGCAGCCTTGTCCTTTGCCTCGGACACATACATCAGCGAAGAAAGGCCGATGCCGCTGTAAGGCGACACCAGGCGGTAGAGGTCGCCCATCTGCACCACCTCACGGATATACTGCTTGTATTCAGCCACTGCAGCGCGGGTCTGCTCCAGCTCTTCGCTGGTCATGCGCTTGGGCTGCAGCTCAATGCCCAGACGACCGCTCATGCACACGTCGGTGCGGAACTTGAGCGATGTGGTGCGCCAGTTTTCGGTATTGGGCACGGCGCTGATATGCGATGCCATTGCAATTGCGGGGAAGAAATATGATGTGCCCCACTGCATGTAGAGGCGCTGGATGGCATCGGTGTTGTCACTGTCCCAGAACTCGTCGAACCAGCCCAGGTACCCCCAGTTCACACGTCCGCCGCCACTTGCGCAGTCCTGCATTATCAGGTCGGGATATTTGGCGCGGATACGCTCGCAGACTGCCGCAAAACCACGCTGGAACTCTATCTGCAGGTGGCTCTGGCTGTCCATGGGCAGATACTGCGAACCCCAGTCCTGCTGGGTCATGTTTGCATCCCATTTGATGTAGTAGATATCGGGATACTGGGTCATGAGGTCGTCCACCACCTTGAATGCGAAGTCCTGCACCTCGGGATTGCCCATATCAAGAATCATCTGGCTGCCTCCGCGGCCGCGGTTGATCTCGCGGTCCTTCCCTTTCAGGATCCAGTCGGGATGCTTTTCGTAGAGTTCGCTGTGAAGGTCCACCATCTCGGGCTCGATCCAGATGCCGAACTTAAGCCCCTTCGACTTAGCGAAATCAATCAGAGGCTGGATGCCGCCGGGCAGCTTGCGGGTGTCGCACACCCAGTCGCCCATGGCATATCCGTCCTGGCGCTGGTACTTGCCGCCGAACCAGCCGTCGTCCATCACGAACAGCTCGGCACCGGCGTAGGCAGCCTCGCTTATCATATCTTCCATAGTCTTCTGGTCGATGTCGAAACGGACGCCCTCCCAGCTGTTGAGCACCACGTCACGCACCTGGGAAGTGTGCAGCAGGTGATGGCTGCGTCCCCAACGGTGGAACTGACGGCGGATGCCGCCAAGCCCCTCGTTGCCCCATGAAAGGGCAAGACGCGGTGTTACGAAAGTCTCTTTCTTTGCAAGAGTATATGCAGAGTTGTCGGGATGGATGCCTGCGCTGAAGCAGATCCAATCCTCATCTATCCAATTGGTTTTCAGGCGGAAATTACCTGTATAGAGAAGCGCCGCACCGATGGTGGCTCCTGTGTTTTCCTGAGGCTCGCCGTCGAGCGAGAACATCACCTCGGCATGAGTGAGATGGGTGGTGCGCACACCGTCTACACCATCAATCACCCTTGTGCCGCGCAGCACCTTTTCTGTCTGCACGTTGCACTCGGCCTGACGCGCACCAGTCTGATAAGAGAGGTACACATCCCCGCAGCGGATTGGCAGGAATCCCGATGCGAACTCGCGCAGCACCACAGGCCCCTTCTCCATGTTCTTCACCTCCACCCAGGTCTCTATCACATCGCAGTCGTCGAAAGTCTGGTAGCAGAGATCCACCGTAAGCGGATAAACCTCATCCTTCATATGGAACCTGCTTACCGATACGCCGCCAGTCTTCTCCTCTGAATAAGAGTCGAACACAAGCTTGGTGGTCATATTGCCGTCGTAGTGTGTGGCAGCAAAGGCCGTGGGGCGGTCGCCTACCAGTCCGAATACGGGGTAAGCCTTGTGCTGAGTGGCCACACCGGCGCTTATTATGTTCTGGAAATCAGTGTCGGTGAGGGCAGCGCCATAATACACCACCTCAACCGGAGCACCAGCCTCGGCAGAAAGTACAAGCGATGTGTTGGATGTTCTGATCTGGTAGTTCTCTGCCTTCAGTGCAGAAGTTGAGAGAAGCAGAAGTGCCAGCAAAGCGGCAGCGTGATGTCGTTTCATATCTTTCAGTTTAATGATTTTTCAAAGTTAGCGGCAAAGTCTTCCGGAGTGGTGAAAAGGTAACCTGCAATTCCGAAAGCAGCGGCAGTATGTATGGAACTTGACCGCATTCCAGTTCGAGAGGCCGAAAAGCCTGTATCCCTGGGCCTTGAGCTTCACAGCCTGCTCATACATGCCGAGAATCTCGCCACCCACCATCCTGTACCAGCCTGTGTCATATACTGCAATGGCATCTTTCCACTGAGGGTAAACCTTTATGAGGTCGGCAGTATTATCTTCGAAAGGCTTTCCTGCGTCCATCAGGCTGTTCCACTCAAGGGTGCAGATATTGTCAAGGAACCAGTCGCACATCTGCTGCGCAGTGTAGTCTGTAATGCCGGTGTTCTTGCGGAAAGTATCCTGAACATCAGCCCTTTTGAAATATTCGTCGTAAAGGAAGTGCCTGTTCCAGTCGAGCAGCACTCCGCCGTAATCAAATATTATATTCTTTATCATAACCTTGGTTGAGTTTGCAAAGTTAAAAAATTTTGATTCCTATACCGCATTGTGGTATCTTTGCGTACCTTATAATATAATTGTGATGAGAAAGCTATTCGCCGGAATTGCGCTTCTGTGCGCCTTTGCAACCGCCTCTTTCGGGCAGGACAAGAAAGTGAACTATAATGTCTACGGTTTTTTCAGCAACTACGGATATTATGATTCGCACGTCTCCCTGCAGTCTAATGATGGAATATTCAACATCATGCCCACCGACCGCGCGCTTGATGCAGAAGGTCGCGACATCAACGCAGTGGGAACCACCAGGCTGCTTTCCATCACCACCAGGCTCGGCGTGGACATCACTCCTGACGAAGAGGTATTCGACGCACTGCCGCTCATCAAGATAGAGACCGACTTCTGTGGATATTCTGGCAGCGTCACAATGCTCCGCATCCGTCAGGCTTTCCTCAAGCTTAACTGGGATTTCTGCAGCGCACTGCTGGGCCAGACGTGGCACCCTATGGCAGGCGACCTGAAGCCGGATGTATTCAGCCTTGGCACCGGCAGCCC
>JAGHVP010000235.1 GCA_018064305.1 Candidatus Equibacterium intestinale
CCTTCATCACAGACATCGGGCAGGTGACAGACGAGGTGGTGGGCTACTGCCGGCGTGCAAAACACCTGATTGTAGAGTCGAACTATGATGTGGAGATGCTCTGGAACGGTCCGTACAGCGACAGCCTCAAGCACAGAATCGTAGAAGACCACGGCCATCTGTCAAACGACCAGACCGCCGGGCTGCTTGAACAGTCGTACCATGAAGGGCTCGAGTCGGTATATCTCTGCCATCTCAGCGCCAACAACAACCTTCCTTCGATAGCGGAAAAAAGCGCACGTGCCGCACTGGACAGTGTGGGCGGCAATGCCGTACCTGTCTTTGCGCTGCCGCGCCGCGAGGCTTCCCCGGTGTTCAGATTCGAATAGGATGCCTGTCCCGTCTGGTGTCAGCATCCGGCCCATCCGCGGAGGCGTGCAATCTCCACGGGCCAGAGGTCGGGCACGGGTGTTTCCAGGATGAAAGGAATGCCGTCGAGACGTGGGTCTTTCATAAGTGATTCAAACAAAGCCGGTCCGATTTCTCCCTCGCCAAGCGGGCTGTGACGGTCTACACGGCTTCCCGCAGGCTTCATGGCATCGTTGAGGTGCATCCCCTTGAGGTATTTCAGCCCCACTGTCTCGTCGAAACGGCTGATTATCTTTTCGTATCCGCGAAGCACCACAGCCCCTTTCACGTCAGCCGCAGTCATCGCGATATCTTCAGCACCTCCGAAAAGAGAGTCTTCAGATGCTCCCTTGAAATCGTAGCCGGCGGCAAAGGCGTGGCATGTGTCAATGCACACACCAACCCTCGATTTGTCTTCCACCATGGATATGATCCGGGCCAGATGCTCGAAACGGAAGCCCAGGTTGGTGCCCTGGCCTGCTGTGTTCTCAATCACTGCAGTAACTCCGGATGTGGCCTCCAGCGCCATGTTGATAGACTGCGCTATGCGGCTCAGACATTCATCCACAGGAATTGCATCGAGGTGGCTGCCCGGATGGAAGTTGAGGCGGTCGAGCCCGAGTTGCTGGCAGCGCGACATCTCGTCGGTGAATGAGGCGCGTGACTTGGCAAGCCCGTCGGGCTCGGGGTGCCCGAGGTTTATCAGGTAGCTGTCGTGCGGCAGGATGGATGCTGCAGGATAGCCGTATTCGGCGCAGCGCTCCTTGAAAAGTGCTATGCTCTCTTCTGAGAGGGCGGGCGCTGTCCACTGCTTCTGGTTTTTTGTGAAGAGGGCGAAGCCGGTGGCTCCGATTTCCCTGGCTCTGACGGGGGCGTTTTCAACTCCGCCCGATGCTGATACGTGTGCACCGATATATTTCATGATATCTTCGAATAGTCTTTTATTTCGTTACGGATTTCCTTGAGGTTCTTTGCCAGAAGTGCGTTGCGCGGAGATGAAAGGGTGGGGTCGTCCATCAGGATGTCTTGTGCGGTGCGGCGCGCATCTTCCAGCATGGGTGAGTCTTTCGTGAGGTTGGCGATGTGCAGGTCTATCGACATGCCGCTCTGCCGGGTGCCTTCGAAATCACCGGGGCCGCGCATCTTGAGGTCGGCCTCGGCCAGCTCTAAACCGTCATTCGTGCGGCACATGAGGTCCAGGCGCTCCCGGCTTTCCGCACTCAGCTTGTAGCTGGTCATAAGTATGCAGTACGACTTTTCGGCACCGCGTCCCACGCGGCCGCGCAGCTGGTGCAGCTGTGACAGGCCGAACCTTTCGGCACTCTCTATCACCATCACCGATGCGTTCGGAACGTCCACACCCACTTCGATGACTGAGGTCGCCACAAGGATGTGCGCCTTGCCCCTGGCGAAGAGGTCCATGTCGAAAGCCTTGTTCTCCGGCGTCTGCTTGCCGTGGACCACGGCAGTTATATACTGCGGTGGCTTGAATTCTTCGGTGATGTTAAGGTAGCCCTGCTCCAGGTTTTCGTAGTCCATCTTTTCCGACTCCTTGATAAGGGGATACACCACAAAAACCTGTCTGCCGGCATCTATCTCCCTGCGCATGAAGTCATATACCTTCTTGCGCTGGTTCTCTCCAACATGTGTTGTAACTATCGGCTTGCGGCCCGGCGGCAGCTCGTCAATCACAGAAACATCCAGGTCTCCGTAGAGAGTCATTGCCAGCGTGCGCGGGATAGGGGTGGCTGTCATCACCAGGATATGCGGTGCAATCTCAGACTTCGACCACAGCTTGGAGCGCTGGTCGACGCCGAAACGGTGCTGCTCGTCTATCACTGCCACTGCCAGATTTGCAAACTGCACCCTGTCTTCAAGCAGGGCATGGGTGCCGAACACAATGTCGACGGTGCCGTCTGCAAGCCCTGCCAGTATCTCGCGGCGCTCTTTTGTCTTTGTATTGCCTGTAAGCAGCGCCACTTTTACCTTCCCGGGGTCGATGAACTTGAACACTCCGTTGTAATGCTGGTTGGCAAGCACCTCGGTAGGGGCCATTATGCGGGCCTGATAGCCGTTGTCCACGGCCTGCAGTGCAGTAAGGATTGCCACAAGTGTCTTGCCGCTGCCCACGTCGCCCTGCAGCAGACGGTTCATCTGCTTTCCGCCGGTCATATCGGCCCGGATCTCTTTCAAGACGCGCTTCTGTGCTCCTGTGAGAGGGAAGGGCAGGTGGGAGTAGGTATAGTTGAATGCATCTCCGATGCGTGGCAGAAGGATGCCCTGTGCCTCGCGCATCTTGATGTATTTCTGTTTCACAAGAGAGAGCTGAAGATAGAAAAGCTCTTCGTACTTAAGCCTTTCGCGTGCTTTTTCAAGGCTCTGCAGGTCTGCAGGGAAATGGATGTTGAAAAGCGCTGCGGAAAGCGGCATCAGGTGCTTTCCGCGCAGGAACCAGTCGGGCAGAGTCTCGGCTATCCTTCCTGATACCATGGAAAGGGCTTTCTGCTGCATTCCCACGAACACTTTGTTGGTGATGCCGTAGGACGTGAGTTTCTCTGTGCTCGAATAGACTCCTGTCATAGGCATCCTGGTGCCTGCGGCAGCGGATGAGACAGGCTCGATCTCGGGATGGACGAAGTTGATGCGGTCGTTGAACTGCGAGGGTTTGCCGAACACAATGTATTCCGATCCGACATTTATCTTCTGGTCGGTCCATTTGATGCCTTTGAAGAAGACAAGCTCGATGTTGCCGGTGCCGTCGCTGAAAAGCACCACCAGCCTCATCTTGCTGCCAGTGCCTGATATGGTCTTGTTACGGACGGTGCCCCGCATCTGCACGTATGCATTGCAGTCGGTGATTTCGCTTACGGCATAGAACCTGCTGCGGTCTACATATCTGAAGGGGAAAGTGTATATCAGGTCCTTGATGGTGGTGATACCGAGCTCCTTGCCAAGCATCTCGGCACGCTTCGGCCCCACGCCCGGCAGAAACTGAATCCCGCTGTCCAATATATACTCGCTCATTTCACTCTTTTCAAACACTCAAAGTTAAAAAATATGACTATATTTGTAGAC
>JAGHVP010000162.1 GCA_018064305.1 Candidatus Equibacterium intestinale
TGGAAATACCGCTCCGGCCAGAGGAGCCGAAATGGATGATAAAGAAAAGCAGATACTGAAGAATGCAATCCTTGAATTCGCAGGTAAGCTGAAAGAGAATACTGCGCCAGATTGGACAGACAAATACGACAGGTTATGGGTGTCCATTCTTGCCCTGCCGGAAGTCGATGCCCAGGTCTATGACAAAGGTCGCTTACATAATATCCTGTTCAACCGCGCTCTAATAGGTGGCATCGTCAGGGTAATGTTGGATAAAGGTATTTTTGCACGCACCGCATCGCCTACGACGCTCGCCCCCCTGGTCGGTATTGGCAACGAATCATTCAGGAAGGAAATGGGCCTGTATCCATCCAAAGAAATCAGGGCAGCCGTAGCCGGACTGATAGAGAAGCAACAGGAATGGCAAAAGAAGTCAAGATAACAGGCAATCCGGGCACTGGCAATATCTTCAACGACACCCAGGTACAGAAGGGCGGCCAATACAACAATTATCCCGCTGCCACGAATGTGAACAACATCACCCGGCAGGGTGCCCTGTATCCCTCGCTCATAACGGAGATCATCAACAAGCTGGCAGCGGTCAAGACCGTCATCGGCTTTGACGACGACATCAATGTGGATGTCATCTACATCAAGAACAAGATCGAATACAACCAACTGAAACGATGGGCGGAAGATGTCACGATCTTCACGCCCAACAGCCCAGATGTGAGCAGGATATATCAAGAGTTTGACAAGGCAGGAACCAGCAAGACCATGCGAGTCCTGTTTACGTTAAAGAAAGAATTCTGCCGGTTAAGCGACAGGTTCCAGGGGGATGAACTCTTCGACAAGCTGCTGGAATATGTGATGGAAGTCGTAGGCAGTGATATGACACTGAGCCCAGGTATATACCGGGAAGACGTGGAGTACAATGCCCGTATCGTGCTGGTGGACGCCTTCATAAAGTGTGAAATATTCGACAAGCCAGAATAGGAGCCATGCTGATTCCGAAGAACATCTCTCCCGATGATTGCGTCTATGTCAATGCCACCCACGTCCTGGCATGCCTCTTTGAACATCACGAGCAGACTACGGCCGACCTCTATTGTGCCGTACGCAGGAAACGTCAGATGACCTATGCCCTGTTTGTGCTCTGTCTTGACTGGCTCTACCTTATCGATGCCATAACCATCAACGATGAATTAATTGCGTTATGCTCCTGAAATACCTGAAGATATCCAATAACGAGGGACTGATACGCCGGATAGACTTCCGGATGGGACTGAACCTCATTGTAGATGGCACGAAGGGCGGCACATCAGACACAGGCAACAATGTGGGCAAGACCACATTGCTCAATCTGATAGACTATTGTCTGGGCGGCAAGGCAGAAACCATCTTCCGCAGTTCCGATCATTCTCTGAATCAGGATATAAAGGACTTTTTACAGGAAACGCAGGTTGAAGTGGAGCTATGCCTTACGACATCATCAATGAACAGGAAACGCGACGTTCGCATCCATCGCAACTTCCTGCCACGCAGCAAGGCAATCCGCGAAATAAATGGAGTGCAGTATCAGGACAAGGACTTCGGACCGGCTCTGGAACAAGCCATATTGGGCATACGCACCACAGTACCATCCTACCGCCAGATAATCTCTCACTCACTGCGTATCGACGATCTTCGTCTGACCCAGCCGCTCAACACCCTTCCCACGTCTTTCGGCAATGCCGTTCAGTATGAGAGCCTGCACCTGTTCATGTTCGGTGCCCACAACGACGATTCCGTGGACAAGGTCACACTCAGCCGCGAGATCCAGGAAGACAGCAACTTCCGCAAACGTCTGGAGAAAGACGGTGTGCTGAGTGCCCTGTATTCACGTATGGACCAAATAAAAAGTGACATCCAGAAATTAGAGAATGAGAAGAAATCACTGAAACAGAATCCCGATTTTGAAGAAGACCTGAATAGGCTGGCACATATACAAAGCAGCCTGAAGGCACTGGGAAGCAAAGAGAACAGCCTGATGGTTCGCAAAGCCCTTATCAACGAGGCCGCCAACGAAATGCAGGCCATGTCATCGTCTGCCAATGCCGACCAGGTGAAAATGATCTACCAACAGGCAAAGGTCTTCAACGAACGATTACACCACACCTTCCAGGAACTGCTCAGTTTCCATAATGGGATGCTGGTGCGCCGTGCCGACTTTGTAACCGATGAACTGCCTCAGCTGGAAACTGAGCTGAACACCTGTGCCGAAGAAATCCGGCACCTGCGCGATGCCGAGAGCGCCTTGCAGGAAAAGCTCAACCTGACAGCCTCATACGAAACCCTGGACGAGTTCATCACTCGCATGACCGACAAATACCGCGAGATGGGTACTCTACAGGAAAGTATTCGCAAGATAGAGGACGTAGAGCGAGATCTCCGGCAGAAAGCGAAACTGCTGAAGCGCATCGACAAGGACTTGTTCGACGAAGAATGGCAAAAGCACATACAAAGACAGCTGGATAAGTTCAACAGGTATTTCACAGGTATTTCAC
>JAGHVP010000158.1 GCA_018064305.1 Candidatus Equibacterium intestinale
ACTCTGGACAATGATAGTGGCCCGCGGCCTCACGTCACGCGCCGCCTTCATGGCAAACCCTTCATCCACCAACCCTACCGGGCGTACTGTTGACTTCGCCCACTGCACAATCCCGCTCTCCATGGCCGAGGGATTCAGCTTCCCGTCGCACTTCGAAAGCGGAATCGGCATCGGAGTGGCAGCCCTTGTACCGGTAGGCCCGTGCAAGATCATGAAAATAGGCGGCAAACACCTCGACAAGCTCTATCAGGCCGAAGGAGAGATCATCTGCAACACCAACATCGCCGAGCGCTGCCGCACCCAGGTAAGCTTCCGCTTCCGCAGCCGCGGCGAATTCGACCGTTTCATGTCATCCCGCCTCGGCAACCACGTAGTGCTGTACCGATAATTCCTGCCGACAACAAAAAAATCGGCTGCCACGCAATGTGACAGCCGATTTTCATATATATATACCAATAGATTATTTCATGCACTGCTCTACTGCAACTGCAACAGCTACTGTGGCACCTACCATGGGATTGTTACCCATTCCGAGGAAGCCCATCATCTCGACGTGAGCGGGAACTGATGAAGAACCTGCGAACTGAGCGTCACTGTGCATACGGCCCATTGTATCGGTCATACCGTATGAAGCGGGACCTGCAGCCATATTGTCGGGATGGAGTGTACGGCCTGTGCCGCCGCCTGATGCAACAGAGAAGTATTTCTTGCCCTGCTCGATGCACTCTTTCTTGTATGTTCCTGCAACGGGGTGCTGGAAACGTGTGGGGTTGGTTGAGTTACCAGTGATTGATACGTCAACGCCTTCCATGTGCATGATGGCAACACCTTCACGTACATCGTTCGCACCGTAGCAGCGTACCTTTGCGCGGAGACCGTCTGAATAAGGAGTCTCCTTCACGATAGTAACCTTACCTGTGAAGTAGTCGAACTCTGTCTGAACATAAGTAAAACCGTTGATACGGCTGATGATCATGGCAGCATCTTTTCCAAGACCGTTGAGGATGACGCGCAGAGGTTTTACACGAACCTTGTTTGCCATCTCGGCAATCTTGATTGCACCCTCGGCTGCAGCGAATGATTCGTGACCAGCGAGGAATGCGAAGCATGAAGTCTCTTCGCGGAGAAGACGTGCAGCGAGGTTACCGTGGCCGAGACCTACCTTGCGGTCGTCAGCAACAGAACCGTCGATACAGAAAGCCTGGAGACCTTCGCCGATTGCCTCGGCAGCGTCAGCTGCATTCTTGCAACCTTTCTTTATGGCGATGGCCGCACCGCATACGTATGCCCAGCAGGCATTCTCGAAGCAGATAGGCTGAGTTTCCTTAACTGTGGTGTAGGGATCGATACCTTTAGCGTCGCAGATAGCCTTTGCATCCTCCACGCCGTTGATACCATATTTTGCGAGAACTGCATTGACCTTGTCAATACGACGTTCGTAACTTTCAAACAATGCCATAGTTATTCCTCCTTATTCTTGACGTGGATCAATATATTTTGCTGCCTCTTTGAAGCGTCCGTATGTACCGGTTGCTTTTTCAAGAGCCTCGTTTGCATCCATACCCTTCTTCACCATGTCCATGAATTTGCCCAGATGAACAAACTGATAGCCGATCACCTGACCTTCTGCATCGAGGGCCATCTTGCGGCAGTAACCCTCGGCCATCTCGAGGTAGCGTGTACCTTTGGCCTTGGTGCCGAACATTGTGCCGACCTGGCTGCGGAGACCCTTGCCGAGGTCCTCGAGAGATGCGCCTACGGGAAGACCGTTCTCGCTGAAAGCAGACTGAGTACGACCGTAGACAATCTGGAGGAAGAGCTCGCGCATAGCGGTGTTGATAGCATCGCATACGAGGTCTGTGTTGAGTGCTTCGAGGATAGTCTTGCCGGGAAGGATTTCAGATGCCATGGCAGCTGAGTGAGTCATGCCTGAGCATCCGAGAGTCTCCACGAGAGCTTCTTCGATAATACCGTTCTTAACATTCAAAG
>JAGHVP010000272.1 GCA_018064305.1 Candidatus Equibacterium intestinale
GTAGCGGTCACCGCTGTATGCCAGATTTCCTGCAACCGGTATGTTCAGTCCGGGAAGGAATGCCTTCCTGGCCATAGCCAGCGACGACTGAGCTTGCTGAACACGGAGAGCGGCAGTTTTGAGGTCGGTATTATTGGCAAGCCCCTCCTCTATCAGAGCCTGAAGTGCAGGATCAGTGAAGAAATCCCTCCACCCCAGGTCGGCGATGCTGCTCTGCCCCACAGCTGCGAACAGGCTATCGGCAACCGGCATCTCCGGAGCACCGTACTGCTTGAGAGTCGCGCAGCTGCACAAGATTGCAGCCAGGAGGAATACTATTGCTGTTTTGACATTTCGCATAGCTCTTTGAATTTCTTGGGTGATAATTTTTCCTGCAGCCATTCGAATGCCACAAAGAGTGACGGTACCATGAAAAGGATGCAGAGCGTTCCAACCAGCATTCCACCGATGACACCTGCGCCCAGGGTGTTGTTTCCATTGGCACCGACGCCGTTTGAAACAAGCAGAGGGAACAGACCCACGATCATCGTGAGCACTGTCATCATGATGGGACGGAAACGCTCTTTGGTCGCGTACAGCGCCGAAGCGGCAAGCCCCATTCCGGAGCGGCGCTTCATTACGGCATATTCAGTGATAAGGATTGATGTCTTTGAAAGCAATCCTATGAGCATGATCAGACCAGTCTGGAGGTAAATGTTGTTTTCAAGCCCCATGATACGTGCCAGCCAGAAGCTGCCAGTCAGACCGAACGGAAGAATCAGAAGCACTGCGAACGGCAGCAGATAGCTCTCATACAAGGCGCAGAGGATGAAGTATATGAGTGCGAAGCAGATGATGAAGATAATCATCGTGTTGCTTGTAGAGTTTGCCTCTTCCCTTGTGATACCTCCGAAGTCGTAGCCGTAGCCTATCGGGAGGACTTCGGCAGAGACCTCACGTATCGCGTTGATGGCATCGCCTGAAGAATAGCCTTCGGCAGCTTTTCCGTTGACCTTGATACAGGGGAACAGGTTGAAGCGGCTGAGGTTTTCAGGAGCATAAACTTTGGTAAGCGATACAAACTGGCTCACGGGAGCCATTTCGTCACCGATTCTGACATAGATGTTGTTGAGGGCCTGCTTGTCGACGCGGTATTTGGGTTCGGCCTGGACCATCACCTGATACAGCTTGGTGAAACGGTTGAAGCGGGTGCTCATCCTTCCTCCGAGGTAGCCGTTGAGGACCGAGAGCACTTCGTTGGGCGAGATGCCGGCACGCTTGCACCTGGCAGCGTCAAGGTCTATCTGATACTGCGGATAGTTCGGATTGAACGAAGTGTTGGCAGAACCGATTTCGGGGCGCTGCTTCAAGGCATCGATAATATCGGTGGTAACTTTGTAGAGCGATTCGATATCACCACCCTTGCGGTCCTGGATATAAAGTTCATAGCCGTTTGACGCACCGTATCCAGGAATCATTCCGGGTGTGAACACGAATAGGTCGGCATCATTCATGTCGGTGGAGTAATCCTTCACTATTTTGGAGATGGCATCCACGCTGTGCTCCTTTCCGGGGCGCTCGTCCCATGGCTTCAGACGGATAGTGAAGGCACCGTGGGTCGATCCTGTGCTGCCGAGCATACTGAAACCTGTCATGGCCTCGTACGCCCTCTTTTCGTCAATACCCTTGACGATGTCGTTTTCAATACGGTTCATGACCGAACGGGTGTAAGAAAGCGAGCTGCCAGGCTTTGTGGTAACGTCGATACGGAGCACGCCCACATCTTCATTCGGGATAAGACCCGTCTTGGTGACAGACATGTTGTAAACAAGCAGCACTATTCCTAAAGCGACGCAGACCGGAGCAAGCCAGCGGTGATGCAGAAAAACCTGCACAACCTTGAGGTATTGCCTCCTGACAGACTCGAACCCTGCCTCGAAAGCATCTCCCAGTCTTTTCAGGGATCTCACCTTGTTCCCTTTTTCATCCTTCTTAGGGCTGAGCCACATAGCACAGAGCGCAGGTGAAAGCGTAAGGGCATTGATGGCAGAGATACCTACAGACACGGCCATGGTGATACCGAACTGAGTATAGAACTTGCCTGAAGTTCCTCCCATCATTGAAACCGGAAGGAACACAGCCATGAACACCAGTGAGGAGGTAATCAGTGCCGATGTCACGTCATGCATGGCATCGATGGCCGCCTTCTTGCTGTCGCGGTATCCTATATCATATTTAGTCTGGACTGCCTCCACCACAATGATGGAGTCGTCCACCACCACTCCGATACTAAGGACCAGGGCGAACAGCGTAAGCAGGTTTATACTGAACCCGAACACATACAGGAACAGGAATGTGCCCACGATAGAAACGACTGTCGCAATGAGAGGGATGACAGTGGCCTTTGCGTTCCTCAGGAAGATGAACACCACCAGAATCACCAGCAGGATGGCTTCCAACAATGTCCTCACCACGTTTTTGATGGAAGCGTAGAGGAAATCGTTGGAGTTGGACAGCACAGTCATCTCAAGGTCGATGGGAAAATCCTTGCGTGCCTCCTCCAGATATGCCTCAACGCTGTTGATGACCTCTGTGGCGTTGGATCCAGGGCTCTGATATACAGATATCGACGAGCCGTTACATCCGTTTGTAGAACCTATGAAACTGTACGATGTGGCTCCGAGCTCTATCTCAGCCAGATCCTTAAGGCGGAGCACCTCACCGCTGGGCAATGCCCTGATGACAATGTTTTCAAACTGTTCCGGTTTCTCGAGACGTCCCTTGTAGCGCAGGGTGTACTCGTATGTGTTGTCTGAATTCTCTCCAAGAGAACCGGTTGCAGCCTCTATGTTCTGCTCGTTGAGGGCGGTCATGACATCCTGGGGGATGAGCTTGTACTGCGCCATCACATCAGGTTTGAGCCATATACGCATCGAGTAGTCGGCACCTCTTACATCCACGTCACCCACTCCCGGGATTCGTGAGATTGCGGGGACGAGGTTGATCTTCATGTAGTTGGTGATGAACTCGCGGTTATATGAATTGTCCGGGCTGTAGACAGCGACCTGCAGCAGCATGCTGGTCTGGCGCTTGCGCACCGTAACACCCAGCTCGGTAACTTCCGTAGGGAGGGACCGGGTGGCACGGCTCACACAGTTCTGGACGTTTACGGCGTCCATGTCGGCATTGGTTCCCTGCTTGAAATAGACCTGGATATTGGCAGTACCGCTGTTTGTGGCGTTCGAATACATATATGTCATGTTCTCGACGCCGTTGATAGCCTCTTCAAGGGGAACGATGACCGACTTCATCACTGTCTCGGCACTTGCCCCGGGGTAAGTGGCACTGACGTTGATGGTCGGAGGTGCGATATCGGGATACCTTTCTATGGCAAGTGACGCCAGACCTATGATACCGCCGAGTACGAGCACGACAGATATCACGGTAGAAAGTACGGGGCGGTCTATGAATGTCTTGATATTCATATGCTACTCGCCTCCGTCAATCACTTTCTTGATGTTGATCTTCGCGCCGTCCTTGATCATGCCCACACCTTCAACTACCAGAGTGTCACCTTCGGCGGCACCGTTCTGAATCACGTATTCCTTTCCATTTGAAATCTCGAACACATTGATGATCCTGGCCTTGGCCTCACCCGACACATACTGGTAGACATACACTTTGTCCTGGACCTCGAATGTCGCGCTCTGGGGAATCACTATGCAGTTGTCCTGCTCATGGGGCAGGATTACGTTGCCTGAACCTCCGGAAAGGAGCAGGCGCCCCCTGTTGGGGAATGTCGCCCTGACTGAGATGGCACCTGTTGTGGGATCGATGATACCGCTGATGGCCTCTATGCGGCCCTTTTCGCCGTATATCGAGCCGTCGGCAAGCTGCAGGGTAAGGTCCGGCATGTTCTCGAGCACATTGTCAAGACTTCCGAACTGGCGGCTCAGCGAAAGCACCTGGCTCTCTGTCATTGAGAAGTACACATACATTTCGGAGTTGTCCGAAACTGTAGTGAGGGGGGTCGCGTCGTTGGGTGAGACAAGTGCCCCCTCACGCAGAGGGAGGCTGCCCACCACGCCGTCGGCGGGGCTTTTCACCATCGTATAGTTATAATTGTTGCGGGCGTTGGTCTCGTTGGCGATGGCCTGTGCAAGGGTGGCTTTCTCCTTGGCAACCGTTGTACGGGCCATCTGGAGTTCATAAGCCGAAATAATTTCTT
Source organism: Candidatus Equibacterium intestinale (assembly GCA_018064305.1). Lineage (GTDB taxonomy): Bacteria > Bacteroidota > Bacteroidia > Bacteroidales > UBA932 > Equibacterium > Equibacterium intestinale. Next base: position 4,208 of record JAGHVP010000272.1, read on the forward strand.
CCTTGTAGAGCTGTTCCTTGGACTCAAGCGTCAGTTCCGCTGCCGCCACAGCTGCCTTCGCAACGTTTACGTTGGCCGTTGCAGTCTGCAGTTCTGCCTCGTAAGTTGCCTGGTCTATTACGAACATGGTCTGCCCCTTGTGGACAAAGGCTCCTTCACGCACATTGATGGCAGTGATATAGCCTGAAACTTTCGGGCGGATGTCGATGTCCTGCTTTCCGCGGATTGTGGCAGAATAATTTGAACTGAGCTGGCGCGAAGTGGGATGGAGTACCATCACTTCGTATTCTCTTGTTTTCTGAGATGATGCTGACTGCTTGCAGCCGGTGCACAGAAGAAGGAGCGTTGGGATAACTACAAACGATAGTGGGAAAAGCCTCATTATGCAATCTAAAACTTATTCGTACAATCCAGCTACAGTATCGATTATCTTCTGACCGCGGAGGTCACGGACCATCACTGTACCGTCGGGGTTGAAGATCATGATGTGGGGGATTCCCCTTACACCGTACATCACAGCAGGCTCGTTGCCGTCACCCAGGAAGATCTGGTTCCACTTGGCATCGTATTTCTCAAGCACTTTCCTTGAAGCGCTGTTGTCGCCGTCTGAGATGCAGACTCCTACAACTGTGAGCCCTTTGCCGGCATATTTTTCATACACTTCCTTGATGTTGGGGAACTCCTGGATGCAGAAGCCGCACCAGCTTGCCCAGAAGTCCATCAGCACATAATTGCCCTTGCCAACGAAATCAGAGAGCTTCACAGGCTCGCCCGCGGGAGTCTTGCCTTCGAAGTCGACGAACATCTTGCCTACAGCAGTATTCTCAGTGTTGACAAGATACTTATATGAGGTGGTAATATCCTTCTCGTTCTTCAAGAATTCTGAGGCATCGGCAAGGATCTCGTCAACCTCGGCTGATGTAAGCATGTGATTGTCAAGCATGTTGTTGAGGATAAGGGCGCCGAATGCATTGTCTTTGTTTGCCTCGACAGTCTTTTTGCTGAGGTCGAATCTTCTGGCGTCGTTTTCCTTCCTGAGCTCGGCAAGTGCATTCTGGAACTCTTCGCTGCCTTCGGCGAACTGCTCGAGAATGGCTTTGCGGCGCTCACCGCTCTCTTTGCGGAGAGCCTGGCGTTCTTCTTCATACGCAACGTATGCATCGTTGAGCACACCTCCTGTCACAGAGGTAGAGTCCTTGCTGATGAATACTGATACTGTACCCTCTGAAGGGAAAACCACTGTTCTGCAAGAACGCAGGTCTCTTGCCCTCTGTGAATCGGTGCTGGTGATACGCAGCCAGAGAGTGGTTGTGTCAGATGCGGGATATTCAAACTGGAACTTGCCGTCCACTACAGCACATGTGTCAGAAACATCAAGTAATCTGTCTGTAGCAATTGCAATAAGGGTTGTATCGTTCACGTTCTCGTCAGAGAACACACCCTGAATCATAGAGTTATGGTTGCAGGAAACAGCCGCAATGCAGAAGGCGGCCATCAAAAGGATTTTTTTCATGGCTGTATATATGTTATTTGTCAAAATGTTCGGTTGCCACTTTAAGAGTGTTGTACAGGGCCACATTCCAGAAGTCCCAGTTGTGGACACCGTCGCGCACAATCAGTTCGCACGGAACCTTGCGGTCCTGCATTGCATAGTAGAACTCGATATTCTTCCAGAACAGGAAGTCGTCGTCGCCGCACTCTACCACCCAGAACACAGAGCGGAGAGCTTCAAGTTTGGCTTCATCTGCATTGCTTACAAACGCCACGGTATTGTTGGCGTCGACACTCTCTACGGTAAGATCCAGATAATCACCCGGTTTCTCTATCAGACCACCGTTATACATCCATGCACTCATGGGATATGCGCTGCTGAAAAGTTCGGGATGATGCTGTGCGTATGCTGCCGTTCCGCCACCGCCCATGCTGAGGCCTGCAATGGCACGGCTTCCCTTCTCCGAGCGGATGCGGTATTTCGCTTCAACGTATGGCATGAGCTCCTTGAAGAAATAATCCTCATAAGACCAGCCTTCGACATTGAAGTAACCTGCGTGATAATTATGATAGTCCGCACAGCCTGCCTGCGGGCACACGATTATCATCTCACAGCAGTTGCCTGCAGCGAGCTGCTCTGCCAGAACCTGCGCAGCCTTGCCGTGTTCCAGCCATGTGGTATGGTCGTCACTCAGGCCGTGAAGCAGGTAAAGCACCGGGTATGTCTGTTCGGGATTGTCGTAGAAAGACTGGGGCACAATGATGTTTGCATTCATAACTGAATCAAGTATTGTGCTGGGGATGTGCTCCGCAACTACTTTGACTGGAGATGACTGGCTGGCTGCTGTCTGCTTTGCAGTTGTACCGCATGATGCTGCGAAAAAAGCAACAGCGCAGATAAAGGCAATGGACTTGAATGATTTCATATTTATTTAATTCTGTAAAGTTGGTCTGGATAAAGCAGATATTTCTTTGCTTTGCGCAGCCATTTCTGCTCTTCGGTCTTGACGTGGTTGCGCATTGTCTCGTAGTCGGTCTCCCCTTTCAGGTAGCTCATCACAGTGTCGTCGCCAACCAGGAACTCGAGACGGCCGTTGAACTGCATTTCTTCGCAGTTGTCTTTTACGAAACGGATCAGACGGAGTGTATGCAGGAATGAGTTGTACCCCTGGTCGCCAGGGTTGGGGATTGTCTGGAAGCCATAACACCTCTGCCCCGCATATATGCCCGACTGTGGCGTGAATTCGCACCAGCGCATATACACTGCGCGGTCATACACAGGTGAATCCACATCGTTCCATGTAAGGGCATTCTCCCATACGAAATCACGCCCGCGCTCGAGCTTCTTGATAAACGGAGCGCCGAACATCTCGAATGGGCGCAAGGTTCCTTCTCCGCAGCTCACGTTGGTGCCGTTCCAGAGATATGCCCCGCTCATGAAGTCGGCGCTGAAGAGCGAACCGAACCCGCATTCCTGCGGGATGCTCCACGGCATCAGCTCGCGGTTGGCATCGTTGGCAGCGGCAGAAATTATATGCAGCGGGAAATGGGCGTTCATATCGCAGTAATACATGTTTGCGATCTCGCCCATCGTGAGGCCGTGCTTATGGGGGATTCCGGCGAAATGCGTTCCTTCCACCTGACGGCCCGAAGGATTCCAGTGGTCTATGATATAGACCGAAAGCGGCTCTTCAGCCTGGTTCTGCTCCAGGAAGAAGGCGCGCAGCTCTTTCAGGAACGGGTCGAAACGGTTGCCCGTATCCTGATGCTCTATGATAACTGCTTTCGACTTCGACAGAGTCTCTTTATCCTGCAGGCTTTTAAGTCTCAGCACATTACGATATCGGGCAATTGTAAAGCCCAGATATTCTCCAGTACCGGGATGCCATGCCGTGGGGTCGTCAAGCACTGCCAGAGTGCCGCGGCGCAGCACCAGGTCTTCCTGGTCAAGCAGTGGAGTGGCTCTGAATGAAAACATACGGT
>JAGHVP010000017.1 GCA_018064305.1 Candidatus Equibacterium intestinale
AAGCAGATCTGAGGGCGCTGCAGCCTGCCCGTCTGTCACTACCTCTATCTTTTCTTCAGCCCCGGCAATGCTCTCTGCCGGAATAACTGCATCCTGCTTGCGGTCCAGAAAGATGCCTCCTGTCACAAGCGCTGCCAGACAGGCCGCTGCAGCGGCCCACCATCTGCGTGTGTTGTGCAAACGGCTGGCAGTGAATATGTTGTCCTTCTGGATGTCAGGGCTGTCCGTAACACTTCCGCCGGCAGCCAGCATCCTGGCGCGCATATCCTCCCAGCTTGCGGCCGGTTTCTCTCCCTCATAAGAATTGACTTTCTCCTTCAGGATGTCAAGCCATTGTGTATTATCTTTTTTCATACTGTTCAATTTTTTCTGCAAGATGCTTTTTCGCTCTGTGAAGCCTTGTGGCTGAGTTGCTTTCCGAAATCCCCAGCATCTTTGAGATTTCCTTGTGGGAGAACTCCTCGAACACAGCCAGGTTCAAAACCGTGCGCTCGTCAGGCGGCAGGCCGGACACCAGATTGTGCAGCGTGCCGCTGTCCATCCCACTCACCATCCCGGCAAGGCCGCCGGGGGCCACCAGCCGGTATTCCGCTTCGGTGATCTCCCTGCTCTCTTTCAGCAGGTCGTTCTTGCGCAGGTACATCAGGCAGGTGTTTACCATTATCTTGGACAGCCATGCCTTCAGTGAACCTTTTCCGCGGTCTTCAAACTTGTCGAAATTGCACCAGGCCGTAACGAATCCATCCTGCAGCATGTCCTGCGCAGTCTGCTCGTCGCACACATAGCGGCGGCACACAGCCAGCAGGGCCGCGCCGTCGTCTTTATAAGCTTTTTCGAGAGCAGAGATGTCTTTCATATTAGCCTACGCACCTATATTAAATGCAAATTTGCTCAAAATCTTACAATTAAGTGCTATATTTTTCATAAGTTTGCGGTAAGAACCTGCCAAACATGTTCTATGAAACGAATAAACAAGAAGAATAGAAGCCTGAAACACAAAGTGAGGCTCGGCTTTCTGGTACTTTCAACTATCCTGCTGTTCTCCAGCGTGATAGCTATATTCGAGTTCACGCGGATGAACAAGGCGATGTCCGGAACCATCGAAGACAACGTCCGCAGCGTGAACCTGGCCCGTAACCTCACCATGCTTGCCGAAGACTATAACCTGGAGATGCTCAACGCAATGACTGTCTCTGACTCTGGCGCCGTGGTGTTGTTCACCGAGCCCGGTGAAAGGTTCAGCGAAGGGTTCGCAGCCGGTCTGGAGGAGCTGCGCCAGGCCTTCACCACCTCCACCGAACATGCTCAGGCCGACAGCGTGCTGCTGGCCTACACGGCATATATGCAGGTGCTCAGGGAAAGCACAGAAATCATGAAGCAGGACTTCCAGACTCGCCGCGACTGGTTCTTCAACCGCCAGCAGCCCTTCTACTTGAAGCTGAGAGGATATATCGAAAGACTCACAAGTGCCGGACAGGCTGCTCTGATGGATAATTCGAAGAAGGTCGACGACACATTCTACCGCAGCATAATGCCCGCGTTCGCATCAGTGGCAATCGGGCTTATCGTGGTGCTCCTGTTCAACTACTTCCTGAATTTCTACCTTCTCAATCCCCTTGAGAAGATCAAGAACGGCATAAAGAACTACCGCAGCTACCGCAAGCAGTACACAGTTGAAATCGGCAACCGCAACGACGACCTCTCGGAGCTGAACGATACTGTGCGCGACCTCATAGAAGACCACAAGGTTGCTACAAGGGATAAAGTGTAACGGCAATGAATCTCAGAGTCATCACCAAGAACATCGGACTGGCGCTCCTGCTGGACGCCGGATTCATGCTGCTGTCGGCACTCGTGGCAGCGGTGAATAATTTTGACTCTTCGTTTTCTCCGCTGCTGCTCAGCGGAATACTGACATTGACAGTAGGCATTCTGCCCATTATTTTCGTGGAACACGACCAGAACACAATCAGCACCCGCGAAGGGTTTACGATCCTGTTCTTCGCCTGGTTCCTCTCCTGCGTGTTCGGCATGATGCCGTATGCACTCTGGGGCGGTGAGTTCTCGCTGGTCAATTCGTGGTTCGAGAGCGTTTCTGGTTTCACCACCACCGGAGCAACCATTCTGAACAACATCGAGGCGCTGCCGAAGGGGTTGCTTTTCTGGCGCTCTGCCACACACTTCATAGGTGGTTTGGGTGTTGTGGTATTCATGCTTGTGATACTGCCTTCTTCCGGCTCGATACGCTTGAAAATGAGCCATATAGAAGTATCGGACATGTCGGCCGGCAACTATAACTTCCGCTCCAACAAGCTGGTGCGTGTGGTGCTTTCGGTATATCTGACCATGATAGCGGCGGCGGTTGTGCTGTATGTCATTGGCGGCATGCCTCTGTTCGATGCGGTGAACCATGCGTTCAGCGTGGTGGCAACGGGAGGCTTCAGCACCCGCAACGCATCGATAGGTGCATACGGTTCGCATTGGATAGAGCTTATTTCGGTGTTCTTCATGATAGTTTCGTCTCTCCACTACGGGTTGCTTTATACATCCATAGTTGGAAAGTCGACCAAGCTTTTCCGTAATCCTATCGTGAAGTTCTTCCTGTTCTCACTGCTTGTGGGAGTGGTCCTGGTATCTGCCAGCCTCATAGCAAACCATCAGTTCGACAATCCTCTGGAGGCTGTCTGGCAGGCGCTGTTCAATGTGGTTTCAATCGGCACATCCACTGGTTTCGCCACCGTCGACACCTCTGTCTGGCCGGTTTTCACCATTTTCATGCTCCTTTATTTCTCTGTGCAGTGCGGATGCTCGGGCTCCACTTCCGGAGGTCTCAAGGCCGACCGCGTGTGGGTGCTTGCAAAAGCCCTGAAGGCACAGATAATCCGCACAATCTACCCGAATGCAGTGATACCTGTGAAATTCGGCAGTGCTGTGGCAGACAGCGAGCAGATCGGCAGTGTGGCTCTCTACACCATCCTCTATGTTGTGATAATAATCATCTGTGCGCTGGTATATGCAGCCTGCGGCATGGATATGACCGACTCATTCACCTCTTCAGTGGCAATGGTCGGCAATATCGGACCTGCTTTCGGCAGTGTTGGCAGCTTGTCGAACTTCGATGCAGTGTCGACATTCGCCAAGGTGGTGATGGGCTTTGAGATGATAGTGGGGCGTCTCGGACTCTACGCGGCCCTCAGTATGGTTGTACGCAAGAAATTGTAATGCCGGTATGATCACAGGCAATCTGGCAGAACTCATCAGGGCGAATCTTGCCTTTCCTCCGACAGCAGACCAGAACTCTCTGTTCGAGCAGCTCGGCGCTTTTTCGGCCGATCCTGTCTATGATATGATGATAATTGCAGGTTATGCCGGAACGGGCAAGACCTCGGCTGTGGCGGCGTTTGTAAAGACTCTGAAGCAGTGCCGCAGGCGCTTTGTGCTTTTGGCACCAACCGGCCGCGCGGCAAAAGTGCTCCAGTCCTTCACCGGCTACGATGCCTTTACCATCCACAAATATATTTACAGGCAGAAAAGCCTCGATGGTGCGTTCGGTAAGTTCAGCCTGGACATAAACAAGCTCAGCGACACCTTCTTCATTGTGGACGAGGCTTCGCTCATCACCATCGACACGGGTGGCGGCAATTTGTTCGGCAGCGGAGACCTGCTGGAGGACCTTGTGAAATATGTGCGCAGCAAACCCGGCAACAAGCTGGTCTTCATAGGTGACCGCGGCCAGCTGCCTCCTATCGGAATGGACGAGAGCCCCGCGCTTGACATCGACTTCATGCAGAGTACCTACGGGCAGCTCTATTCGGCAGACCTGAAGGCTGTGGTAAGGCAGGAGAAGGAGTCTGGAATCCTGCACAACGCCACAATTGTCCGCAATATGGTAGAGGCAGGGGTGGAGGAGCTGCCGCAGCTTGAGACAGACGGCTTCGACGATATAAAGCGTATCACAGGAGGCGAGCTGATTGAAAGCCTCAACGACAGCATAGGCCGCTACGGCCTTGATGATGTGGTGGTGCTCTGCCGGTCAAACAAAAGGGCGAACCGGTATAATGCCGGTATCCGCGGCACGGTGCTCTACCGTGAGGAACAGCTCACGAAGGGCGACAAGCTGATGGTGGTTAAGAACTGCTATCAGTTCAAGAGCGACCGTGAGGAGCAGGATCCTACATTCTTTCTGGCAAACGGTGACATGTGCTATCTGCAGAAGGTGCGCCGCTATGAAGAAAGGTATGGTCTGCATTTTGCAGAAGCAACACTCCGTTTCCCCGATTACGACGACATGGACGTCACTGCGAAGATAATCCTGGACACGCTCGACAGCGGGCAGGCTTCGCTTACTGCAGAACAGCAGAACGCCCTGTTTGAAGGAGTCTGGGCCGATTACGATGATATTACAACAAAAAAGAAACGCTACGAAGCGGTGAGGGAGGATCCGTATTTCAATGCATTGCAGATCAAATATGCCACGGCAATCACGTGCCACAAGTCGCAGGGCGGCGGATGGCCGTGCGTCTACATCGACAACCCATTCTGGATGGACGAAATGGCAGTTGAGGATTTGAAATGGTTGTACACGGCCCTCACACGCGGCATAAAGCAGGTTTTCCTGGTAAACTTTAACGATAAATACTTTAAATAAAGATATTATGTACTGGATTGTTTTTATTACGATAACCATCCTGAGCTATGCGGTTCAGGCCTCACTTCAGAAGAAGTTCTCAAAATATTCGCAGATTCCCGTGGCTTACGGACTTACCGGCCGTGAGGTGGCAGAGAAGATGCTGCGTGACAATGGTATCTACGATGTCAAGGTGACAAGTATTGCCGGAACTCTCACAGACCATTACAACCCTCAGACAAAGACAGTGAACCTGAGCCGGGGGGTCTATGGTTCATGCTCTGTTGCTGCCGCCGCCGTTGCGGCGCATGAATGTGGGCACGCGGTACAGCACGAGGTTGGCTATGCACCGCTCAAGCTGCGCTCTGCACTGGTGCCTGTAGTAAGTTTCTCTTCAAAAGTGGTGACCTGGGTGCTGCTCCTCGGCATGCTGCTCATCAACATCTTCCCGCAGCTTATGCTGTTCGGAATCATCCTGTTCGGCCTTACCACACTCTTTTCAGTGGTTACGCTGCCGGTTGAGATAAATGCCAGCCACAGGGCTCTCGAGTGGCTTAATACAAGTGGCATCACAGACTACACAAACCACGAATATGCAAGCAGCGCGCTGAAGTCGGCTGCATATACATATGTGGTTGCAGCCCTTTCATCCCTGGCCACTCTCATGTATTATGTCATGATATTCATGGGTGGCAGAAGAAATTAATTGGAGGACTTAATTATTTTTTAGTAAATTTGTAGACAGACACAAATCATTATCATTAATAATTCACAACAATGAAAAAAGTAGCAGACAAACAGATCCTGATGGCCGCTGATTTCGCAGGCTATCCCCTCAAGGAAGCAATCAAGGAATATCTCGAGAAAAAAGGCTGGACCGTTACCGACGTAGGTGTAAAGGCAGATTCAGACCCTGATGACACCGAGCTTATGTTCCACCGCATCGGTCTCCGCGTAGGAGCAATGATCACCGAGAAGGAATTCGAGCGTGCACTTATCTTCTGCGGCACAGGTATGGGTATCCATATCGCTGCAAGCAAATGCCCCGGCGTTCATGCAGGTGTTGTAGAGTCTGTTCCCGCAGCATTCCGTGCCATCACAGGTAACGGTGTGAACGTACTTGCAATGGGTGCTTTCTATGTAACTCCCGAGCTTGGCAAGCAGTGTGCAGATGCATTCCTTTACAATGACTTCGGAAGCGGTTGGGAATGGTGGCCTGATTTCGACAAATTCCACCAGATAGCTATCGACGAGCTCAACGCCTTCAACTATGAAGAGTACAAGGCAAACGGCTTCAAGGTAAAACACCTCGGCGACTGCCACTGCGAACTTTACGACCGTCCCGAAGGTTCATCATCAGTTCCTTTGATGTGCAAGAGATAATCCTGTAACATAGCAGGATATAAATATGATCCAACCCCGGAAGCTGTAGCAACTTCCGGGGTTTTGTTATAACTTTGTACATATAACATTTCAAGATGAAACACTTCCTCAGACTAATCGTCATTGCCTCGGCCTGTGCAATGATTTCCTGCGGTGTACAGAAATCCGCAGTGGGTGTTGATGCCAACAGCGGCATTGTCATAGAATGGGACCAGGCAGAAACGGCCGTGGCATGGGGCGGGTATCCCAGGGTGCACCGCCTGAACGACGGACGGCTCATGCTTGTTTTCTTCAGCGGCGGCGGGTCGTCGTACTGCCTGAGTGAAGACAACGGAACCACCTGGTCAGAGCCTGTGGCGGAATGGAAGAGTTTCGATGCATCCGGTGAAACAGGTACTACAGGTGTGATGGTAGACAATCCCGAGTTCGCACAGTTGCCGGCAGACCATCCCAGCCATCCAGGGCGCATCATCTTTGCAACAACCCTGCGCCCGCGCAGGGGAATGAGTTCAATCTATCCCTACTCGATAGCAGTCTCGGTAAGTGACGACAACGGCGCTGTCTGGAGTGACATAACTCCCGTATTCCAATCATCGAAATGGAACGGAAATGCCACTGCCGGGTGCTGGGAACCTTTTGTGAATGTGCTTCCCGACGGCACGGTCCAGATATACTTTTCAGACGAGACTCCATATTTCGCCGACGGACACAAGTTCCAGAACATATCAGTGGTAGAGTCGCATGACGGCGGTGACACATGGGGAGAGGTACGTCAGATCGCCTATACCAAAGGGTTCAGAGACGGTATGCCGGTTGTGACGATGTTACACGGCAGGCTCTATCTTGCAATCGAGCACAATGCGCCGCATCAGAAGCTTCATCCGCAGATAATCATCTGCAATGAAAGTGACAACTGGCCGGAGTGTGCCGGCGGCAGGTCGCCTGCCAGGTTCAACCCGCTGGCATCAGCCCCGGACTGGTCGGATGTGTATGCCGGTGCGCCGTACCTGATACGCACAGACAACTACCTGGTGCTCAGCTATCAGTCGTCTGATGGCGCGCAGACAGCCGACCACACGCATGCCGTCATGGAGGTGGTGGCATGCCCCATAAGTGAAATAGGTCCGGATGGAAAATTCAATTCGATGCGCGCAGCATCCCGTCCGTTCGAGATAGACCAGACTGCCGGCAGCGCGCTGTGGAACTCACTCTGCGACCTTGGCGGCGACTGGATTCTTGCAGTCTCGTCCACTCCCTCCGGCATCTGTATCCGCCGCGGGCATATCTCAGGGAAATAACGGGTGCCTGTGCTCTCTAGTCGAGGTGGAAGACCTCTTCAAGCGGAATTGATACCGGTGAGTTGTCGGGATTGACCTCCATGATGTCGGCCATATAGTCCCACCATTTCTGCTGGATGTCATTGCCGCCCAGGTCCTGGCTGCCCTGGTCGCCCGATACTTTCTGTACGCCGAACAGGGTGTTTGTCTCCTCGTCCAGGAAGATGCTGTAGTCGCTTACGCCGGAATCTTCCAGCAGTTTTACTATTTCGGGCCAGATGGCTGCGTGACGGCGGCGGTATTCTTCCTTGAATCCGGGATTGAGCTTCATTTTAAAGGCAACTCTTTTCATATTAGCTGTGATATTAATCGGTTTGATGTGCAATTTACAAAATTATTCGTACAAAATCTTGTTGCATCTGAGCAATTCAACAAATTTGAGTGCGGAACGCTTGCGGTAGGCATCGTGCAGCCAGTGGACGCAGGTGACCATGTTGCGCGGAGCCTCTTTCAGCGGAACGGCCACGAGTGACGGATCGTATTTCAGCAGCAGGGAAGAGGCGATTGCAATAAGCCGCGTGCCGTGCAGCAGCGACATTATGGTTTCGGGGTCGTTCAGTTCCACGGCCACGTCGAGGTCGCTGGTGTCGAGGTCTACAAACCTGTCAAATGCCTTGCGGGCCTGCATTCCGCTGCCCGGCAGTATTATGCGGTGGCGCCGCAGGTCGTTGAATGTCAGCAGGGTGCTTGATGCAAGCGGATGGTCTCTGTGCATGATTGCACCAAGCCTGGATGTGAACAGCTCTTCCGAATCAACATGTTCGTATGCCGCGGCCGGCTTGAAGGCTATCATGAAATCGATTTCTCCGGCTTCAAGCATCTCGTGCAGCTCTTTCACCGGTTTGTACACTATGTTAAGCTTTACGCCGGGATACTGGCGGACGAAATCCTTCACAGTGCCTTTCAGCAGATCCCTGAACGATGAGGTGAGGCCTATGTTGAGGGTGCCGGTGAGTGATTTTCGCAGGTCGATTATCTTCTGCCTGCATTCTTCCGAGGCATCAATGGCCTTCTGGGCTATTGGAAGCATCTCCATACCTGAATCGGTAAGCATCACACTGTGCGATGTGCGGTGGAAAAGCGGGCTGCCAAGCTCGTTTTCAAGCTGCTTTATCTGCTGCGAAAGAGTGCCCTGCGTGATGAAGAGCTTCTTTGCGGCCGTTGAAAAGTTAAGTGTAGTGGCAACCGTCACGAAGTATTTCAGCTGTCTGAGTTCCATAACTTTCTGATTTTGTTTGTGAATTTATAAAATCAATTGCAATTATTGAAAAATACTTTCAAAATCAATAACAAAACCGCCTTCCGCGATTCTACTTTTGTGTCGCAGGAGCACGTTGCCCCTGCATTAATAACAAAATATTATGAAAACAAAATTCTATCTGTGCAAGCACTGCGGGAACGTTGTCATGAAACTCGTTGACAGCGGTGTTACTCCCGTATGCTGCGGTGAGGAGATGATCGAACTCACCCCCGGAACTTCTGACGGAGCTGTTGAAAAGCATCTTCCGGCAGTATTGTCAAATTCATGCGGCTCGAAGAAATGCAAGGATGACGACTGCACACTCAAGGTGCAGGTCGGCTCGGTACCGCACCCTATGCTGGATGCGCACCACATCCAGTTCATCTATGTAGAGACCGAAAACGGAGGCCAGCTGCGCTATCTGAATCCCGGAGAGGAGCCGGAGGCTGAATTCTGCACATGCCACGACAAGCCTGTAGCAGTCTTCGAGATGTGTAACATACACGGCCTGTGGCTTACAGACTTGTCCTGAGTAAAATGGACGGCAATCTTTCCTCTTGTATTACCTCAGGTTATAGCATAAGCTGACAACAAACAGAACAAATCACAAAATTTCAAACATCAAGCAATTATGAAAACTGTAATGATATCGGTGATAGTACTGGCAATCCTGCTGGTTTCATCTCTGACCGTCTCTGCAAAGAACAAGGTCAACAATACTCCTGCATCGAATGTGGTTCTGCCTCTGTATCTGGGTAATTGGTACGAGATTGCCAGAATAGACCATTTCTTCGAGAAAGGAATACACAATGCAACGGCTTCATATACTTTGAAGCCCAACGGCGACGTCAAGGTTATCAATTCGGGCTGGAAAGACGACAAGTTCCGCAGCAAGGAGGCTGTCGCCAAGATACCGGACAAGACAAAGCCCGGTCACCTGAGAGTCTCGTTCTTCCGCCCGTTCTATTCAGACTACCGTATTCTCAAGGTGGCGGAAGATTACAGCTACGCTCTTGTAGGCGGCAGTGACGGCCGTTATCTCTGGATTCTTTCCAGAACCCCTGAGCTGAGTGATTCTGTAATCAAGACCCTGCTGGGCGAAGCGTCGTTCCGCGGATACGACACCGGCCGCCTGACCTGGGTCGACCAGAGTCTCAGCAAATAGACATATACGCCCCTTCGACGCCGTTGGAAAACAAGAAAAAACAGTATATTTGCGTTATGACTAAAAAACGTGTTTTCGTAAGTGGTTGCTATGACATGCTTCACAGCGGACTTGTGGCCTTTTTCAAAGAGGCGGCACAGTTCGGAGATCTGTATGTGGGCATAGGTTCTGATGCTACCATCGTTGCGCTGAAGGGGCGTAAACCAATTTATTCCGAGGCCGAGCGCCTGTACATGGT
>JAGHVP010000108.1 GCA_018064305.1 Candidatus Equibacterium intestinale
ATTTGAATGCCCCGCCGCGATATGGCAGTAAAAATTGAAAATAAATTGTAAAAAATATCTATTATGGGAAAAATCATTGGAATCCACCTCGGAACAACAAACTCTTGTGTATCCGTAATGGAGGGCAACGAGCCCGCCGTCATCATCAACAGCGAAGGCAAACGCACCACTCCCTCAATCGTAGCATTCACCGACAACGGTGAGCGCAAGGTGGGTGACCCCGCAAAGCGCCAGGCCATCACCAACCCCGAACGCACCATCTTCTCTATCAAGAGATTCATGGGCGAGAAATTCTCTAACGTCCAGACAGAAATCGGCCGTGTGCCCTACATAGTGGAGCGTGGCGACAACGACACTCCCCGTGTCAAGATCGACGGCCGTCTCTATTCACCTCAGGAGATCTCTGCAATGGTTCTCCAGAAGATGAAGAAAACTGCAGAGGACTACCTCGGCACAACAGTCACAGAAGCTGTCATCACAGTTCCCGCATATTTCAGCGACAGCCAGCGCCAGGCCACAAAAGAGGCCGGTGAGATTGCAGGCCTTACTGTAAAGCGTATCATCAACGAGCCTACAGCTGCTGCCCTTGCATACGGTCTTGACAAGAAAGACTCTGATATGAAGGTGGCTGTATTCGACCTCGGCGGCGGTACATTCGATATTTCTATTCTCGAACTCGGCGACGGTGTGTTCGAAGTGAAGTCAACCAACGGTGACACACACCTCGGCGGTGACGATTTCGACCACAAGATCATCGACTGGCTGGCAGAGGAGTTCATGGCTGAGAACCCCGGCATCGACCTCCGCAAAGACCCCATGGCACTCCAGCGCCTGAAAGAGGCTGCAGAGAAAGCTAAGATCGAGCTTTCAAGCCAGACCACAGCAGAGATCAACCTCCCTTATATCATGCCTGTAGACGGTGTTCCCAAACACCTTGTGAAGACTCTCAGCCGTGCAAAGTTCGAGCAGCTCTGCGACGCTCTCATCAACGCCACAATCGAGCCCTGCCGCAAGGCACTTGCTGATGCAGGCCTCCAGGCAAGCCAGATCGACGAAGTGCTTCTCGTAGGCGGTTCAACCCGTATTCCCGCCATCCAGGCAATCGTGGAGAAATTCTTCGGCAGAACTCCCAACAAGGGTGTCAACCCCGACGAAGTGGTTGCAGTAGGTGCAGCAATCCAGGGCGGTGTCCTTGCAGGTGACGTGAAGGATGTCCTTCTTCTTGATGTCACTCCCCTCAGCCTCGGTATCGAGACTCTCGGCGGCGTGATGACCAAGCTCATCGAAAGCAACACCACCATCCCTACCCGCAAGAGCGAGGTATTCTCAACAGCTTCGGACAACCAGCCTTCAGTACAGATCAACGTGCTGCAGGGTGAGCGTCCCATGGCACGCGACAACAAGCAGATCGGCGTGTTCAACCTTGACGGCATCGCTCCCGCTCCCCGTGGAATCCCTCAGATCGAGGTCACATTCGACATCGATGCCAACGGTATCCTGAACGTTTCTGCAAAGGACAAGGCTACCGGCAAGGAGCAGAAGATCCGCATCGAAGCTTCATCAGGCCTGTCAGACGCCGAGATCAAGCGCATGCGCGACGAGGCAAAGGCCAACGAGGCAGCCGACAAGGCAAAGAAAGAGCTCATCGACAAGATCAACGCAGCAGATGCAATGGTATTCCAGACAGAGAAGAACCTCAAGGAATACGGCGACAAGATCCCTGCCGACAAGAAGTCAGCAATCGAAAGTGCACTCCAGCAGCTCAAGGATGCCCACAAGATTGCAAAGGACGAATACGATGCAGGCCGCACAGTTCCTACCGACAAGCTTGACGCAGCCAACGCAGCTCTCGAGAGCGCATGGCACGCAGCTTCTGAAGACATGGCACGTGCAGCTCAGGCCCAGCAGGGCGGTGCAGGTGCAGGCTTCAACCCCAATGCCGGATTCAACGGCGGTGCAGGCTTCAACGGCGGTGCACAGGACAGCAACCAGGGCAGCGACAAGTCAGGTGCTGCTGAGGACGTTGATTTCGAGGAAGTGAAATAAACACTACGCTTCAAATAATCGAGTAGGAGGAAAACAAAAGTAGTTTCCTCCTACTTTTGTTTTCCGACCTC
>JAGHVP010000248.1 GCA_018064305.1 Candidatus Equibacterium intestinale
CGAATGTGACGTTGCTGCCGTGCAGGTTGATGTAGCACGGGTGCTCTGTGTCATTGGCGCGGATAACCCTCACTGCTTCAGCTATTTCTGGAAACAGTTCGGCACTGGGCTCGTCAATTACCTGATATCCCCAGAGTGCCGGATGGCTGCGTATCAGCTCCACCATGGCCTTCATCTCTTCCGGGCGGCCGAAATAACATCCTACGGGGACAGCCAGCTTGAGACCTGCTTCCTGCGCGAGGTCAAGCTGCATGAGTGTCTGCGCGGGATACTCGGGGGCTCCGTCGTTGCCGTCGCGTGTCATCACATGATGCCTGCGTCTACAACTGCCTTGTATCGTGCAAGTGCGGCCGTATGCTCTTCTTCGCTGAGCTTCTGGTCGTTGTTGGGGTCGAGGTGGCGGCAGCGCACTCCGTGATATGCGTATGTGAGAATCTGAGGTGCTGATTTGCTGCGGGCAGGCTGCTGTGCTGCGCGGCCCGGGAAGGTGCATGCAAGAGCCAGCATGCAGGCTGCTAATATGCGTGACATTGTGTTCTGGTTTTATGAAAACCCAAATTTACAAAAATATCAGTATCTTTATGCCCGATTATGAAGAAACTATTTGCATTGATGGCGCTTGCCATGCTTCCGTGCCTTTTTGCATGCGGGCAGAACAGAAACGAAACACCTGAATTCAAGAGCCTGCTGGTGATTGACGATGAGAATGAACAGGCCCAGGTTTCACCTGAAGACATCCCTACTTATTACAGAGCCCACAAGGTGCCTGACTGCGTTGAGTTTGCAGGTGAAGTGGTGGACCTTAAGCGCTACGACCTCCGCGAAAGGATGGACCGCGAGCTTATCGCTTTCTCATATTCGCATTCGGTGAGCCTGCTCATGCTGAAGCGCAGCACCAGATATTTTCCCATAGTAGAGCCCATCCTGAAGGAATGCGGAGTGCCTGACGACCTCAAATATCTGATGGTGATAGAGAGCAACCTCGATCCCAATGCATATTCTCCTGCCGGAGCTGCAGGTCTCTGGCAGTTCATGACCGCCTCGGGGCGCCAGTATGGCCTGGAGGTGAATGACAATATAGATGAGCGCTACAATGTGGAGAAGGCCACCCGCGCTGCCTGCAAGTATCTCAAAGACCTATACAGTAAATTCGGCAGCTGGATGGCTGTATGTGCAAGCTACAATGCCGGCCCTGGTGCTATCAGCAAGAAGATGGAAGAGCAGCAGTCTGGCAATCCGATGAATCTCTGGCTGGTGCAGGAGACAAGCCGCTATATGTTCCGCGTGCTCACCTGCAAGCTGATGTTCGAAGATCCGAAGTCATTCGGATTCATCCTTGACGAAGACGACTATTACCCTTATATCAAGCCAAGCAAGACCGTGACAGTTACCGAAACCATTGAAGACCTGGCCACATTCGCGCGTGAGCACGGCACCACTTATTACGAGCTGCGTCTTGCCACCCCCTGGCTGCGCGGTCTCAGTTTGGAAGACAAGTCTGGCAGGACCTACAAGGTGGCGATACCGTAAAGAATATGTCTGCTACTCCACGGCGCGGAACACAACCGTGTCGTACAACTCTGTGATCTGCTCTGTGCTCAGTGCAGTCTTGAAAGCATCTGTGCTTACACCGCCTTTCTCTATCAGTCCGTGGGCATATTCCCGAATCTGCCCGATCTGGCGGTCGCGTTCCTCACAGCCCGGCGCTCCGATGATGTCGGCATCGCTGTAGATGCCGCAGGTGCGGTTGATGAATTCTCTTATAAAGCATTCGCACTGTTTCTTTTCCTGATGCCCGGGACGGCCTTGGAAATGCTTTAAATAAGTGAGAAGGTGGGAATACCATGCCTGGGGAAGAGGCTCCACATCAAGATAGTCAGAGACAATGTTTTCATACCTGGGAGCGTAGCACGGCCCGTCGAATTCATACACCTCGCAGATATACTTGGTTTTGCGCGGCACCCGCACAACATCCAGACATACTAGCGGAGCCTGCTTGTCGAAAGGGGTGACTATGACGGCAAACATTTTCATTATCAGAATGTTCACCTCCATCACCGCCACGTTGCAGCATCCATCAGCCACATACCGGCTGATATGGAAGGGCATCCCTTTTACTCTGATTTTGCGGAATTTGTCAGGCACACCGGCAGGCCGTATGCCAAGCGAGCCTTCCATCTGGCCCAGGATAGAATTGAGAAGAGCGTCCATTATCCGATCAACCATTTACCTGCTTTGGGAATGCGCTGCGCAAGTACTGCAAAAATTGCCACGCAGATATATGAGCACACCGCCGTGAGCAGAATCTGAACAGGTGTTGTAAAAATGCCGAGGGAGCCTTCCGCACCGATGCCGAAGGTAGAGCGGAAGAGGTTTGCAAACTGCGCCAGCACCAACATGTGGCAGAGATACATTCCGTAGCTTGCCTTGGAGACAGGGAGGACCACCTTGCTGTAGAACCATCCGGAAGATTTTATCCTCATGAAAAGCAGTATCCAGCCCACAGTCATGAGGAACACTCCTATGGTGTTGTTGAACCAGGGAGTTTCCCAACCCACCGCCATGGCCACTTTGCCGCTTGCCGGGAATGTGCCGCCGCATGATGCGAGCACCCTGCGGATGAATCCGAAGAAGCAGATTGCGAATCCGCCCAGCCAGCAGGGGATGGCAATTGCAAGAGACTTGCCTTTCGACCAGTCACCTGCAAACTTGCGCATATAAAGGCCGAGAAGCATATAGCCGATAAAGCCGCTCAGGTAGTAGAACACTCCGAACTCGTTCCAGCTGGCCTCGCCCCATAGAGGGTAGGGGGCCTGCATCGGGATTCCGCCCGGGCCAGAGATGCAGACAGCGTTGCTTCCGATGGCGCGCTCTCTGATGAAAGGTATGAAAGTGGTGAGGATGCATGCAATAAGGTAGAAGCCCAACTCTTTCTTACCGACTTTCTCTGCCCAGGGGGACAGCAGCGGCATCAGCAGATAGATGCCCAGCAGCATATATACGAACCACAGGTGCCCTGCCGCATAGTTGAAGTTCAGGAGCAGGTCCTTGAAGTTCTGCACAGGTTCACCCCATACAAGGGCATATACCACAGTCCATATTATGAAAGGGATGAGGATTCTTACCGCCCTCCTGCGGAAGAATTCACCGGTGCTGTAGTGCAGCGGAAACTGGAGATAGCTTGACGCCACCACGAACAGCGGCACGCAGGCCCTTGCAAAGGTATCGAAGAAAGATGCCCAGAAAGCATCGGCACGCGTCAGTATGAGGGATCCGTCGCCCCCGAGGTAGAACGGTTCGGTGCTGTGGACCAGCATCACCAGGAAGCAGGCCGCAACCCGCATCCAGTCGACCCAGATCTCACGGGCCCTGGTTTCGTTTGTCTGTATCATGCAGTAAAGATAAGTTTTTTTTTGATAAGAAGTGGGCCTGTGGCGCGTATGTTTGCAAGTGTCTCCAAGAATAATTACTTTTGTAGGATTCAAAACAGTATTTATTATGGAAGGAAAAGCAGTGAAAATTGGCAGCGCAGAGTTCAATGAGCTGTCAAAAATCAGCAGTTATATTGCGAAGGCCCTGGAAGTCATAGGTTCGTGTGACCTCAAGGCACTTGAATGCGGACGCCACGAGATAGAAGGGAAGGATGTTTACATGAATGTTGTGAACTGCAACCTGGCTGCGCAGGAAGATGCGAAATTCGAGGCTCACAACCGCTACTACGACATACATGTCCCGCTTTCACGGACAGAACTGGTGGGTGTGAAGGCACGCAGTGCATGCACACAGCCTGTCGGGGAATTCAACGAGGCTGACGACTATATCCTTTATGACGATCCCATCGAAGATGTCGTGACGGTCAATCCGGGTGAGATTATCGTGGTGGGACCTGAAGTGAGCCACGCCCCCTGCATAGGGTCAGGTCCTCTGAAAAAGGTTATCTTCAAGGTGAAGGCATAGCCGTTTTTAAACGTTTATAAACATTTATTCAAATATTACAGATCAGATTATGAAATTAAACAAAGCGTCAATCGCGGCACTTGTTGCTCTTACGGCAGTTTTCGGCTGCCCCGATGCGGTGGCTCAGGAAACTGAAGAGAAAACCGCGGCTCCCGAAATCCAGACAGAATTCGTACAACCTATCTACCGCAACTGCAAGGATGCAGACCTTGCCATCGTGCTGCCTTCAGAAGATATGTGCAAAAAGGCAGAGGTTGAGGTGTTCGATCAGAACAATAATTCTGTCCTGAAATGCAGTTTCAAGTTGAAAGAAGGTTTCAACTACTATAACCTGCGCAACGCCGGCCGTCTTGATGCTGGCAGATATCCCGTGGATATCAATTTCGGAGACACCACTTACCGCCGCCTGCTCCGCATCGAGCATGTTCCTGAGATAGAGGCTCCCGGGGAGGCGATAGCAGAGCGCATGATACTCTTCACTCCCGACAAGTATGTCTTCAAGCGTGCTTCAAAGAACCTCTCTGTGAAGTTGACAAAGGCAGATGCGCACAAGGTATGGTCAAGCCCCAAGCCTGATGTCGTGTATATAACCACCGACCGCGTGTACAAGGCAGAAGACGGCAGCTTTGTGGGTACCGGTACCGAGTACACATACTCGAAATGGCAGCTTTACGGTGACCCTAAATTCCCCTTCGTTGTCAAGTCAGACAATATAGAAGGTCCCTACGAAAGAGTGGACGTGGCTCCTGCACCTGCAAAGGACGGCTATGAGAAAGTGTTCACCAGCTCTAAGGCCCTGTCATGCTCGCTCGGCTGGAACGTGAACGGTGATTCCGATGCGAAGTTCGACCTGTATGACCCCGCAAAGCACGGCACATACAAGCTTGAGGATGTCCGTATGATCCAGAACATGGAACCTCACGACTACGGCTGCGTGAATGCTGGCTACCGTACTTATTGGACAATCGTGACCACATCCACCGGAGACACAGTGTTCCTCAGTGACAAGCCCGTTTTCCGCGATGTTCCCGACTATCAGGGAAATGTTTACGATGACGGATTTATGACCAACGACAATTTCGGCAACAGCTGGTACAACGCAGACAGCACTATGCTCTATCTGACACGTGGCCAGACAGTGCGCCGTTTCGCCCCCTACGATGTTCCTTACGACCTGCTTCCCAACAGCAGCCGCATCCTCACCATCTACAGCACAACTGACGGTATCAACTGGAACTACCTCCACAGCATGACCAGCAGCGGTCCCCACGACACTCCTTTCACACAGCAGTACGGCGGTGGTACATACTATCACCCCGCATCAGGTCTGTTCCTTTCTTTCGTAGAGGATTATGACAGTGACTGGCAGCGCGTAGGTGTAGACCTTGAATACAGCCGCGACGGTGTGAACTTCTATGATTTCCCCGATAATGAGGCCGGATTCCTTGTGACAGACGATTGGAACGACTTCTATTTCTGCGCATACGGTCTTGGCCCCGATGTTATCCGCGACGGCGACAAGTACTACCAGTCAAGCGGCATATCAATGGGTTATCCTCACTGCATGGCAGAGCCTCTCTTCCTGCATGAAAACAAGTGGGAACTTGAAGACGATGACTATGAAGAGCTTTTCAAGAACCGCAGGATGAAGGAGAGTCTTCCTTACTTTGATGCAATCGGCGGATGGAAGGGTCTTGTTCAGCAGCTTCGCGATGCTGAATGCGTTTCACTGATGGCTTCTTACCGTGCCGACGGCTGGTTCTATGTGGATGCATCAGAAAAGCCTGTCAAGTTCACAACCAACGAGATTGTGGGCGGCGGCATGCTCAATGTGAATGCTGCAGTGGCAGAAGATGGCATGATGAAAGTCGAGCTGCTTGACGGTGGCAAGGTAGTGGCTTCTGCCGAAATCACCGGTGACGCCATCAAGATTCCTGCATTCGAGATGCCCGAAGGTGAATATGCAATCCGCGTGAAGATGAAGAACGCCAAGCTCTATGCAATGTACATTGACTAAGGTATTGTCAATAATTAAGAAGATGGCCGGAAGTCACGATGATTTCCGGCCATCTTCGTAAGCGCCTCCGCGGGGACGTCTTGACGGGTCTTTGTTAAT
>JAGHVP010000259.1 GCA_018064305.1 Candidatus Equibacterium intestinale
CCAAAAGCAATGGAAGCCGCAATGGGCAGCAGGACAAGGGTCAGCAGGATTCTTTTCATGGCGTGGGCGTGTTATCTGAGGTCTGTGGTTGCGCACCAGTCGATGTCGTTGTAATCGTCGTCTTCACCGCACATACCCCAGATGAAGGTGTAATTGCGTGTGGCGCAGGCGCTGTGTATGCTCCACTGGGGGCTTATCACGGCCTGTTCGTTGTGCATCCATATGTGGCGCGTTTCCTGCGGCTCGCCCATAAAGTGGCATACGGCTGCATCTTCGGGCAGTTCGAAATAGAAGTACACTTCCATGCGGCGGTCGTGGGTATGGGCGGGCATTGTGTTCCATGTGCTGCCGGGGGCAAGTTCGGTCATGCCCATCTGAAGCTGGCAGCAGGGAACCACCTCTTTTACGAGCAGGCGGTTGATGGTGCGTTCGTTGCTTTCCTCGAGGCTGCCCAGATGCATCACCACCGCATCTTTCCTGCTCACCTTCTTCACCCCGGTTTCGCGGTGGGCCGTTGCGGAGCAGAAATAGAAATGGGCCGGCTTGGCGGGGTCGTCGCTCTTGAAAATGACGTGGCGGTCGCCTCTGCCCACATAGAGGGCCTCCTTGTATTCCAGATGGTAGTCTTCATCTCCCACCATGACGGTACCGGAGCCTCCGACATTGATGATTCCCATTTCGCGGCGCTGCGTGAAATAGTCGGCGCGCAGCACTTCGGGCGCTTCCAGAATGAGGTCTTCCGTCGTGGGGACGGCGCCTCCTGCAATTATCCTGTCAAACATGGAATAGGTCATGTTGATTTCTCCGGGAACCATCACGTTTTCGATGAGGTATTCCTTGCGTATGCGTTCGGTGTCGTAGTGCCTGGCGTCCACATTGCTGGAGGCCTGTCTTACAGTACAGTTGATTTTAGCCATGTTTTTTCGATTTTGTTTGGGTCGGATGAGTGCCGTTTCATTCGGGTTGTTTTCCTATGTATGCAAGAATGCCGCCGTCCACATAAAGGATGTGGCCGTTTACGGCATCGGATGCGTGTGAGGCCAGGAATACGGCAGGCCCGCCGAGTTCACTGGGGTCAAGCCAGCGTCCTGCAGGAGTCTTTGCACAGATGAAACTGTCGAAAGGATGCCTCGAGCCGTCCGGCTGTGTTTCGCGCAGCGGCGCGGTCTGGGGGGTGGAGATGTAGCCGGGGCCTATGCAGTTGCACTGGATGTTGTATCCGCCATATTCCGAACATATATTGCGGGTGAGCATCTTGAGGCCGCCCTTTGCTGCGGCGTATGCGCTCACGGTCTCTCGCCCGAGCTCGCTCATCATGGAGCAGATGTTGATGATTTTGCCCTCACGGCGTTCCATCATTTCGGGAAGGACAGCGCTTGATACAATGTACGGGGCCACAAGGTCGATGTCGATGACCCTCTGGAACTCCTCTCTTTTCATCTCGTGCATGGGGATGCGTCTGATGATGCCTGCGTTGTTCACAAGGATGTCGATCTGACCCACTTCTTTGTGGATCTGTTCCACAAGGGCCTTGATGGCCACTTCATCGGTCACGTCGCAGACATAGCCCCTGACATTTGTGATGCCGGCTTCCTTGTAGTTGTCGAGCCCTCTTTGGAGAGCCGCTTCGTCGATGTCGTTGAAAATGATGTTTCTGGCTCCGGCAGCAACGAAAGCTTTGGCGATGTTGAAACCTATGCCATAGGAGCCGCCTGTTATCCAGGCATTCTTGCCTTCAAGAGAAAAAGGATTTGTCATAGTTGCCCGGGGTTTGTTTTTCAGATTCCCCCAAATGCAAAGTTGGGAAATATTTCTTGAATCCCATACACCTCGACGCCCAAATTTTACCAAATGAGTGTGGTTTGTCAAGAAGCTATTTAAATTTGATTCACGGAATCATACAGCTTCCAAGACAACAGAGGGGATGACCTGAGCCATCCCCTCCTTGCGTGATATGATTGTCGTTTAGAAATTCTCTTTGTGAATCTCGAAATAGGCCTTGGGGTGTGCGCAGACAGGGCATACCTCGGGAGCTTTGGTACCCACTACGATATGACCGCAGTTGCGGCATTCCCAGACTTTTACCTCTGATTTTTCGAACACCCGGGCTGTCTCGACGTTCTTCAGAAGCGCGCGGTAACGCTCTTCGTGACGTTTCTCGATGGCAGCCACTCCGCGAAAACGGGCGGCAAGTTCGGTGAAGCCTTCTGCCTCGGCTGTCTTGGCAAAACCCTCGTACATATCTGTCCACTCGAAGTTCTCTCCGTCTGCAGCTGCTGCGAGGTTTTCGGCTGTCGTTCCAATGCCTTCAAGCTCCTTGAACCAGAGTTTTGCGTGCTCTTTCTCGTTGTTTGCCGTCTCCTCGAAGAGGGCTGCAATCTGCTCGAATCCTTCCTTCTTCGCCTTGCTTGCGAAATAAGTGTACTTGTTGCGGGCCTGTGACTCGCCAGCGAATGCTGCTTCCAGATTTTTCTCGGTCTGGGTACCGGCGTACTTGTTTGCCATAACTGATATTTCTTTTAGAATTTTTTAATGATTACTTAAAATAACTTGTCTTGCGAAGATAGTGAAAAATTCTCATTTTCCCAATTCCGGGGTGGGAACCAGTTCACCCTTGACGTTCCGGTAGAACTCCGGAATATAGTCTTCCTTGAAACTTATCTGCCAGAAAATGTGATAGTCATTGTTGATGCAGGATTCTCTGGGCATCACCCAGCTTTCGAACACGGCCTTCCTTTCGTCTTCTGTCTGTGCAGCCTCGTCCGTGTGCCATTTGCCGTCATGCCCCGCTGCGAAAAACAAGTCATCGCCCAGGTAGATGAATGTGTGTCCTTTGCACAGAAAGACATCTCCTGCCCTGACGGTGCCCTCTTCCAGCAGCTCCTTGAACATTTTCTGTCCGTCCAGCTGCTTTATGACGGCTGCCTTTTCAATGGAAGACTTCACTTTGTCGAGTTTTGCAAACATGCCTTCCCGGTCTCCCCAGAACCGCATGCCTTCTTCCATGATGCCCATATCCACATAGGCCCAGCTGGCCGGCATGGCACAGTTCACGCCAAAGCGTCCTCCCTCGACAAGATGGTCGAACGAGCTGTTCTGTGGAGCATATTTGCTGGAGTTTGTATAAACCCATTTCTGTCCTTGGGCTGTGGTTTCCTGCAGTACGGACTCATAGTACATGCAGCTGCTGATAAGTGCTACAGCGCCGGCAGACGCATTCTTGAGAAGTTCGTCGGAGACTTTCCCCTTGGCGAAGTTGTCATTGAGGTAATTGTTGTATCGGGTTGATTCCTGACATGATGCCATCAGGGCAAGTGCCACGGAGATTCCGGAGATCAGGAGGGCTTTTTTCATAGCGGACTATCTTGTTTCAAAAAAAGGACGGCTCGGAAAACCAGGGGTTCGGGAGCCGTCCTTTCCATAATGGATTGTGTCGGTTGTTATTTCTTCTGGGCAGCTTTCTTGTCGGCGGCAACAGTTGCGTCATACATGACTGATGTACCGATGAAGATAGATGCGTAGGTACCGATGATGATACCCAGGATAAGGGCTACTGCCAGACCGCGGATAACCTCACCGCCCCAGATTGCAATTGCAAGCATTGTAACCAATGTGGTGACGGAAGTGTTGATTGTACGTGAGAGGGTAGCGTTCAGCGCGAGGTTCACGTTCTGGGAGAACTCTGCCTTCGGGTGATCCTTCTTGTACTCACGGATACGGTCGAAGATAACCACGTTATCGTTGATGGCGTAACCGATGATGGTAAGGATGGCGGCGATGAAGGTCATGTCCACATCCAGGGAGAAAGGAAGGATACCGCTGAAGATAGAGAAGAAGCCGATAACGATGAGGGCTGTGTGTGCAAGTGATACCACACCGCCGAGACCCCATGTCCATTTCTTGAATCGTACGGCGATGTAGGCGAAGATTACGAACAGGGCGAGGATGACGGCGATAACTGCGTTCCTCTTGATGTCGTTGGCAATCGTAGGACCTACTGCATCGGAAGATATGATACCGTTGGGGTTGTCGAGTGTAGAGCGGAATTCGTCGAATGTCAGAGGAGTTGCGAAGAATCCCTTCAGGGAGTTGTAGAGCAGTTCCTCGACTTCGGTGTTGGCCTCATTGGAAGTGTCGTTGTTCTTGTAGGCGGTAGTGATCTTCACCTGGCTCTCGCCACCGAACTGCTTGACCTCGGCTGCACCGGCAGTCTTGACGTTTTCGTCAGCCTCCGCTGCCTGGGCAAATGCTTCGGTAACAGCAGAACGGACCTCTTCAGTCGAAACGGGCTGGTCGAAGCGGACCACATATGTACGGCCGCCGGTGAAATCCACACCGTAGGTGAAGCCCTTGGTGAAGATGCTCACCAGGCAGATGACAATCACGGCACCTGAGCAGATGTATGCAATCTTTCTCTTGCCGAGGAAGTCGATATGGGTGTTCTTGAGGAAGTTCTTGGTGATGTTGTTCTCGAAGGTGATGTTCTTGCCTTTGGACACGCGGTCATCGAAGATGAGACGGGGAATGAAGATAGAGGTGAGAACGGAGGTGATGATACCGATGATGAGGGTGGTTGCGAAGCCCTGTACGGGGCCTGAACCGAAGACGAACAGAACGATACCGGTAAGGAGGGTGGTTATCTGACCGTCGATGATGGCTGAGTATGCGTTCTTGAAACCGTCGTCGATGGCCTTGCTCAGGCCTTTGCCGGCGTTAATCTCTTCCTTGATACGTTCGTAGATGATGACGTTCGCATCCACGGCCATACCCAAGGTAAGCACGAGACCAGCGATACCGGGAAGTGTGAGGACGGCTCCGAAGGAAGCAAGTGTTCCGAACAGAAGCAGAACGTTGCACAGAAGCGCCACGTTGGCTGCGAGGCCGGCTCCCTGGTAGAAGAGGATCATGTATACAAGCACCAGGATGAATGCAATCACGAATGACCAGAGGCCTTTGTGGATTGATTCGCTACCGAGTGAAGGACCTACGACCTGTTCCTGGACGATGGTTGCGGGAGCGGGAAGCTTACCTGACTTGAGGACGTTGGCAAGGTCTTCAGCCTCTTCGAGGGTGAAGTTGCCGGTGATCTGTGAAGAACCGCCGTCGATTTCGCTGTTGACGCGGGGGTATGAATAAACCATGCCGTCGAG
>JAGHVP010000037.1 GCA_018064305.1 Candidatus Equibacterium intestinale
TTCCATTTTTCCGCCCTCTCTTATTCAAACTGTGTGGCAAGTGCCATGATGTTTTCCTGTGTGGCTTCCTTGCCGTCTATGAAACCTGTAACGCGCCCGTCGCACATTACCATTACTCTGTCTGACATACCGATGATTTCGCTCATTTCAGAGCTGATCATAATAATGCTCTTTCCCTGCTTTGCAAGGTCGGCAATAATGCAGTAAATTTCATACTTCGCACCGACGTCGATTCCTCTTGTGGGCTCATCGAGAATCAGAACATCAGGATTGTTGGCCAGCCAGCGCCCTACAAGGACCTTCTGCTGGTTGCCGCCTGACAGTGACTTGATGGCTGTCTTGGAGGAAGGAGTTTTGATGTTCATCGCCTTGACGTTATCCTGGACAAGCTTCTCAACCGCCTTATCTTTAATGAGGTTGAGAACACCGAGATACTGATCAAGTGAAGAAATCGAGATATTGTCGGCCACGCTCAGTACGCCAAGTATACCTGAACCGCGGCGGTCTTCGGTGAGCATTGCGATTCCCTGGTCGATTGCGTCTTTCGGGCGGGAAATCTTCATTTCCTTGCCTTTATATTTGATTGTGCCGGAGGTGTGTGATCTTGTGCCGAACAGACCTTCCGTGAGCTCCGTTCTCTGGGCACCGACAAGCCCGGCAACACCGAGTATCTCGCCCTTGCGGAGATTGAAGTTCACGTGGCGGAAGCTTCTCGGGTTGATTGATGTGAAATCTTCAACTTCGAATACAACTTCTCCGGGAACGTTCTCGCGCGGAGGATAGAGATTTGTGAGTTCACGGCCGACCATCTTTGTGATGATGTCGTCTGTTGTGAGTTCTTTTGCCGGCCAGGTGCCTATGTAAGTGCCGTCGCGCATGATGGTGACTTCATCGCCGATACGGAGAATTTCGTCCATCTTGTGAGAGATGTAGACAATTGCAACGCCTTCAGCTTTAAGGTCTTCAACTATGCGGAACAGAGCATCAACTTCATTCTGAGTAAGTGAAGATGTGGGCTCGTCAAGAATAAGGACGCGGCAGTTCGCGGAAACAGCTTTTGCGATTTCAACCGACTGCATCTGTGAAACACTTAGGTTTCCGACCTTTTCCTTCGGGTCGAAGTCCATTCTGACTTTTTTCAGCAGTGCTGCTGTGTCTTCATACATTTTCTTGTGGTCTACTATCGGCCAGAAGCCAAGAAACTTCTTAAGCGGATAGCGCCCGAGGAAAATGTTTTCACCTATCGTTCTTGCGGGGATAGGCTGCAGTTCCTGATGGACCATTGCAATTCCTTTTTTCAGCGCGTCCATCGGGTCTGAGATTGTGACCGGTTCACCGTCGAGATAAATCTGGCCTTCGTCCATCTTGTAAATGCCGAACATGCATTTCATAAGAGTGGATTTACCGGCACCGTTTTCTCCCATCAGACAGTGTACCTTGCCGGGGCGGAGCTTAAGCTGGACGTGATCCAGGGCTTTAACGCCCGGGAAGGATTTGCAGACGTCCCGCATCTCCAATACGAATTCAGACATTTGTGGCATTCCTCCAATCTTACCGGTTATTAAATGTTCTTTGGAATATACTCAGGGATTGAATACATTGCAAAAAACATTTAAAAATCGGGTGAGCCTGAAAAGGCTCACCCTTTCCTAGGACTATTAATACAAATTAATTAAGTATTAGTAGTTTGCCTTTGCGTAAGCTTCGTCTACCTTGAGGTAGTCTACCCAGTAGTAGTCTTCGAGAGCTTCACCGTTGAGAGCCTTGATAGCTACATCAACAGCAGTGTGGGACTGGCCGATGTGGTCGTTGAGAACTGTACCGGTCATTTCGCCGTTCTTGATGAGTTCAACTGCTTCGGGGAGAGCATCAACACCGAGGAGGTAGATGTCTGTGCCGACCTTGCGGCCTGCAGCGTCGATAGCAGCCTTTGCACCGAGAGCCATGCCGTCGTTGTTGCAGAATACAACTTCGACCTTATCGCCGAACTTTGCAAGAGCGTTTGCGCAGAGTTCCTGGCCCTTGGTCTGATCCCAGTTACCAACCTGGTCGTCGAGGCATTCGACTTCGATGCCTGCGTCGGTCAGAGCCTTAACTGAGAACTCAGTGCGGTACTGAGCGTCGGAGTTTTCAGGGTCGCCTTCGATCATGATGTAGGAAACTTTTCCGTCACCGTTGATGTCGCCATTGTCGGGGAGGTCACGTACGATTTCGCCCTGGAAGGTTCCGGACTGACGTGCATCTGCGCCAACGTAGCAGACTGTCGGGTTGTTGGTCATGTTTTCTGCTGCGGGTTCACGGTTGATAAGAACGAGAGGAATGCCTGCTGCAACGATCTTGTCAACAACTGCTTCTGCGGAAGAGGTCTGAACGAGGTTGAGGATGATTACGTCCATGCCCTGGGTGATGAAGTTATCAACCTGGTTGGTCTGCTCTGCCATGTCGTTCTTTCCATCGACCATGGTGATTTCATACTTTACAGTGTCGGTTTCGAGAGTCTTGAAGTAATTCTCGATTTCCTGACGGTAAAGGGTCATGAAGTTATCAGTGTACTGATAGATGGAAACGCCTACTTTGTAGGTCTTTGCTTCGGGTGCTGCAGGAGCTGCTTCTGCTGCCGGTGCTGCTTCCTGAGCAGGTGCTGCTGCAGGTGCTGCCTGCTGGCCGCATGCGCACAGTGCGAAAATCATAACGAGTGCAAGTGCGAGTGCTAAGAACTTTTTCATTTGTTCCTCCAAAATTATTTTTTTGTTACCATTGTGACAATGCACAATAGTACCCGAATATTATACTATCAAAGGCTCCTGTTTTCAACATTATTTCACAAATCGTTTGTTTAGCAAGTTTCCCAAAATTTTATTCTTGATTTTGTGCAAGTTTGACCATAATATTTAGAATATGA
>JAGHVP010000128.1 GCA_018064305.1 Candidatus Equibacterium intestinale
ATGTCGGTGGAGCCGGGCGAAAGGGTCGTGGGCACCAACACCGTGGCCGGCACAGAAATGATGATCATATCCGACCTTGGCGAGATGGAACTTGTGGTGGAGCTTTCGGAAAGCGACGTCTGCAAGGTGAAAAGAGGCAACACCGTGAGGGTCAAGGTGGATGCAGCGCCTGACACCACTCTGTACGGGCACGTGTCAAAGATTGCAAGCAGCGCCGCAGGAGCCTTGAACCTGTCTGGAATTACAAATTTTGAAGCCAGAATTTCCATTGACAGTCAGGATGTTATACGTCTATTACCGGGGATGTCGGCGGCAGCTGAGATAATTACCGGTTCAAAAAACGATATTTTAACTTTACCTTTGCAGTCGGTTTTTGTGCGGGACGGTGTCCAGGCGGTGTGGACAGTAGACAGATCATCCACGGTCCACCTGAAAAAAGTGAGGTGCGGAATACAGGATTTCCAACGTGTAGAGATTCTTTCCGGACCCGGTTCAGACGAGAAGGTGGTATGCGCCCCTTTCTCTGCTGTCAACAGCACCCTCCACGAAGGCGCAAAAGTCAAGATATCAAACGATTATGAAAAGCGACAAAACTCTGATCCTGGCCATTGAAACCAGCGCTGACATCTGCTCGGCGGCCCTTTCCGGAAACGGAGTCACAATTGATTCCGAGACACTCACAACACCCCGCAGCCAGAGCTCCCAGCTTGTACCCATAATCCAGAAGCTGCTTCAGCGCAACGGGCTGGAAGCCAAGGACCTGGCGGCAGAGGCAGTAAGCAGTGGTCCCGGCTCCTACACAGGGCTGCGCGTTGGCGTGTCAACCGCCAAGGGCATGTGTTTCGGAAGCAGGATTCCACTGATAGGAGTAGGCACCCTCGACCTGCTGGCGCAGCATGCAGTGGCAGCCCAGAAGGCAGAGGGCACAACACCCGCCGACTTCATAATCCCCCTGATAGATGCACGCAGGATGGAGGTCTACCAGGCCCTTTTCGACAAGGATGGAAACATCCTGGGCGAAGTTTCTCCCATGATTCTTGACGAAGGGTCTTATGCCGACGTTTTCGAGCGCGGCACAGTATGCTTCACAGGCACCGGATGTGACAAGTTCCAGAAGGTGTGCACAAGCCCCCGTGCAAGCTTTTTCCAGGCCCAGCCCAATGCCGCCGACATGTCTGTTCTGGCATACCGCAAATGGCTGGACGGCAGTTTCGAAGATGTGGCCTACATGGAACCCTTCTACCTGAAGGAATTCACCATCGGAGTTTCCAAAAAAAACATCCTACAATAATAAAAAAAGGATTTTTTGATTAACTTTGCGGCGGTAAAAAATCCGACGCATTTATGGCTTATCTGAAATTCAACAAAGAGGAGCTGGTCAATCTTGAATACTCCCTCAAGAGAGAGATTATTGCAACCAACCGTACCGGTGCCTACGCCAACACCACCATGGTATGCTGCAACACCAGAAAGTACCACTGCCTTCTGGCCGTGCCCATAGAAGAGATGAACTGGAGGCGCCATGCCCTGCTCTCTTCACTCGACGAAACCATAATCCAGCACGGCAAGCCTTTCAACCTCGGTATCCACTGCTACGGCGACGTCTTCGAGCCGAGGGGACACAAATACATCGTTGACTACGAAAACGACCCTATTCCCACAATAACCTACAACATCGGCGACATTTCACTCCAGAAATCAATCCTGATGGTTCAGAACGAAAACAGGGTCCTCATCAAATACACCCTGCTCGCCGCAGATTCAGACGTGGTGATGCAGCTCAAGCCGCTGCTCTCATTCCGCAGCATCCACGCACTCACCCACTGCAACACCACAGCCGACACCCACTACATCGACATCGAGAACGGCAAAGCGTTCAAGCTTTACGAGCCGCTTCCCGTACTCAACCTGCAGACTTCGAAGAAATGCGAATATGTTGCATGCCCCGACTGGTACTACGGTGTAACCTATCCCGAAGAATACCGCCGCGGATTCGACTGCACAGAAGACCTGTTCGCCCCCGGCTTCTTCGAGATGACTCTCAAGAAGGGTGAAAGCGTAATCTTCTCCGCTTCCACCGAGCAGTGCAACCCGTCGGCATTCAAGCGCAAGTTCGCTTCCGAGCTTGCAGCCATCGGCACCCTCGACGATTTCGACTCCACCCTGCGCCACGCTGCATCAAGGCTTTTCCTGCAGCGCAGCCGTCTGGAGATCAGCAGCGGGTTCTCCTGGCTGGAGGTGGGCAGCCTGCGCGACACAGCAGTCTGCGCGGCCGGCCTCACGCTGCACAACAACGGTAATGTGAAGGATTTCCTGAAGGTGCTCGACGACATAATCGACAAATGGAAAGACGACCTGCTGCTCTCTACACGCAAGGTGGAGGCACCGTTGAGCATCGCCCTGCTGGTGCAGGAATACATCGAATACACAGGCGACGAGAAAGGAGCCTGGAAGAAATACGGCAAACTCATAAAAGCCATCCTGAAGAGCTATATCGCAGGGCGTCCCGAGGTTCACATGGCCGAGAACGGCATGCTCTGGGCATCCATGAACCATGTGCCGCTCAGCTGGATGGATGCATACACATTCGGCGAGCCTGTCACTGAAAGGGCCGGATTCCAGGTCGAGACCAACGCAATCTGGTACAACGACCTCATGTTCGCCGCAGAGATGGAGCGCAAGTTTGCAAAGAGCGACAAGGACTGCAGGCAGTTTGAAAGCATCGCCACCCTGGTTGAAAGCAACTTCTACAACCTGTTCTGGGTTGAGGAGCGCCGCCATCTGGCAGACTATGTAGACAATGCCGGACAGAACAAGGCCACACGTCCCAACCAGCTCTGGGCGGTATGCCTCCCCTACAGCCCGCTGCCCACCGAGGCACAGGCGCTGGTATTCAAGGCTGTGAAGAACGAGCTCCTCACAACACGCGGCATCCGTACTCTTTCTCCCAAGAATCCGCTCTACAAGGGCGTCTACGACGGCAACCAGCACGAACGCGACCTCGCATACCACAACGGAAGCACGCGTCCCTGGCTGCTCAAGCATTACACACACGCCGGATTCAAGCTTTACGGCGGGGCATTCCTGAGAGAGGCCGAATCGGTAATCAAGGGGTTCGGTGAAGATATGGCTGTACACGGCATCGGTGCGATGGCCGAGATTTATGACGGCAACCCGCCGCACAATCCTCACGGAGCCATCAACTCTGCCAGCGCCACAGGAGCAATCCTTACAATCGAGTATCTGATAAACAAATACAAAGGAGAGCAGAAGCAATGAGAGTTCTGATGTTCGGCTGGGAGTTTCCCCCACACATTTCAGGTGGTCTGGGCACTGCCTGCTACGGCATGACGAAGGGTCTTGCCAACAACGACGTGGACGTTCTCTTCGTGATGCCCACGGCATCTGGCGATGAAGACCAGAGCGCAGTGAGCATCATCGACGCCAGCGACGTTGCGGTGAGCGAGACCTGCACCAGCGTGGATGAATTCCTGGGCAAGGTACAGTTCCTGAGGGTGGGCAGCAACATCATGCCCTACATCTCTCCCGAAGACTATTCCCTGCTCAGCGAAGATGAAAAGAAGTTCCAGCGCAAGGAGTTCTTCACACATTTCAACAGCAAGTACAAAT
This sequence comes from Candidatus Equibacterium intestinale, assembly GCA_018064305.1. GTDB lineage: Bacteria > Bacteroidota > Bacteroidia > Bacteroidales > UBA932 > Equibacterium > Equibacterium intestinale. The sequence continues at coordinate 3,631 of JAGHVP010000128.1, forward strand.
TCTCAGGCAAATACGGTACGAACCTCATGGAAGAGGTGTCACGCTACGCCATGGTGGGAGGAGCCATCGCTTCCGCAAACCAGTTCGACGTGATCCACGCCCACGACTGGCTCACCTACCTGGCAGGTATTGCAGCCAAGCGCATCAGCGGCAAGCCGCTGGTTGTGCATGTGCACGCCACAGAGTTCGACCGCACCGGAGAGAACTACAATACCATCGTCTACGACATCGAGCAGCGCGGAATGCGCGAAGCCGACAGAGTCATCACAGTAAGTGACTGGACCCGCAACATCGTCATCAACAAATACGGCATCGACCCCGCCAAGGTGGTGACAGTCCACAATGCCGTGGACTTCTCCGGCCGCAGCGGAGTGGAGGTGAACCGCACCGTCAAGGAGAAAGTGGTGACATTCCTCGGCCGCGTCACATCACAGAAAGGTCCCGAATATTTCATCGAGGCCGCGAAGAAGGTGCTTGACCGCTGCGACAACGTCCGCTTCGTTATGGCGGGCAGCGGAGACCTTCTCAACCGCAGCGTGCGCCGTGTGGCACAGCTCGGGATCGCCGACAAGTTCCACTTCACAGGGTTCCTGCGCGGCGCAGACGTACAGAAGATGTTTGCATATTCGGACGTCTATGTGATGCCTTCGGTATCCGAGCCGTTCGGAATATCGCCCCTCGAGGCCATGATAAGCAATGTCCCCACCATCATCTCAAAGCAGAGCGGTGTGGCCGAGGTGCTCAAATATGCCATCAAGGTCGACTTCTGGGACATCGACGCCCTTGGCGATGCAATCTATTCGCTTGTGAACCGTCCCGCCATTGCGAAGATGGCCGGTGAGAAAGGATATGAAGAGGTGAGTCTCATCAAATGGAACAATGCCGCAAAGAAGATCAAAGACGTCTATGAAGACGCTGTGAATGCGGCACATGCCGATCAGAAATAAAAAAATAACGATATATGGCAACGAAAAGTATTTGTTTGTATTTCCAGGTCCATCAGCCCGACCGCCTGCGCATCTTCAGATTCTTCGACATCGGTGCAGACGACCACTACTTCGATGAATTCGCAAACAGGACCATCGTAAGAAGGATAGCTTCGCAGTGCTATCTTCCCATGAACAGCCTCCTGCTTGGGCTCATAAAGTCCACAGCAGGCAAATTCAAGGTGACATTCTCAATCTCAGGCACCGCAATCGAGCAGTTCCAGAAATATTGCCCCGAAGTGATAAAGAGCTTCAGGGACATGGCCGGCACCGGATGCGTGGAGTTTCTGGCCGAGACCTACTCACACTCGCTGGCATCCCTTGCCTCACCCGCCGAATTCAAGGCGCAGGTCAAGATGCATGCAAAAACCATCGAGAGCACTTTCGGCGTGAAGCCCACCGCCTTCCGCAACACCGAGCTCATCTATTCCGACACTGTCGGGGAGATGGTGGCCGGAATGGGTTACCACACCATGCTCACTGAAGGACCAAAGCACATCCTCGGCTGGAAGAGCCCCAACTATATCTACACCAATGCCATCAACCCCAAGCTGAGACTTCTTCTCAAGAACTCGGCCCTGAGCGATGACATCGCATTCCGTTTCTCTAACCGCAGCTGGGAAGGCTGGCCGCTCACTGCAGAGAAATATGCCGGATGGCTGGCCACAGCACTCGGCAATGATGACATAGTGAACCTGTTCATGGATTACGAGACCTTCGGTGAGCACCAGAAGGCCGACAGCGGTATCTTCGAGTTCTTCAAGGCTCTGCCTGAAGAGGTCATCAAACGCAACCTCGAGTTCCGCACAGCCAGCGAAGCGACAAAGGTCCACCAGCCGGTTGCAACCATGCACGTGCCCCACGCCATCTCATGGGCCGACGAAGAGCGCGACACATCGGCATGGCTTGGAAATGACCTTCAGAACGAGGCTTACAGCAAGCTTTATGCACTTGAGCCGCTTGTGAAGAAAGCAAAGAACGAGGCCATTACAAAAACCTTCCTCCGTCTTCAAGAAAGTGACCATCTCTATTATATGTGCACCAAATTCTTCTCTGACGGAGCCGTACACAGCTATTTCAACCCCTACGACACACCCTACGAGGCGTTTATCAACTATATGAATGTCCTGTCAGACTTTGAGATCAGAGTGGCTGACTGCATCGCCTCGCAGAAGGTTGTGAAGAAGCCCTCAGATAAGACAGACAAGAATAAATAATGGAGAAAAATCAGACAATGCCCGACTACCTGTTCGAGGTCAGTTGGGAAGTATGTAACAAAATTGGAGGAATTCATACCGTTCTGGCGACAAAGGCGCTTAACCTGAGCCAGGAACTCGGAAACAGACATATACATATCGGTCCGGACGTATGGATGCACACACGCCGGAACCCGGAATTCATAGAAGATCCGTCGCTGTTCCGCAACTGGAAGGATGTTGCGGCAAGAGAAGGCATAAGGGTCCGCATCGGAAGATGGAACATACCCGGCAAGCCCATAGCGATACTGGTAGACTTCAAGGAGTTCATCCAGAACAAGGACAAGATCTTCGGCAAGGCATGGGAGCTCTACAGAGTTGACTCGCTCAGAGGCAACTGGGAGTATATCGAAGCTTTCCTTTTCGGCTACGCCGCCGGCAAGGTTATCGAGAGCTTCGCAAGATACACTGTCCGCACATCCAGCAGGATGGTGGCACAGTTCCACGAGTGGATGGCAGGTGCAGGCCTGCTTTACCTCAAGGGGCAGAACCTCCCTATCAGCACCATCTTCACCACCCACGCAACAGTGGTCGGCCGCTGCATGTCCAGCAAGCATATCCCCTTCTACCAGCAGCTTCAGCAGATGGACGGAGACTCGCTGGCAGTGGAGCACAACGTAAACGACCGCCATTCGGTAGAGAAAGCAGCGGCTCAGAATGCCGATGTCTTCACCACGGTGAGCGACCTCACAGCCCGCGAATGCGAAATCCTGCTGGGCCGCAGGCCCGAGGTGGTCACTCCCAACGGATTTGACAACAGCATCGCCCCTTCCGGCAATGACTATGCAGAGAAGCGTGACGCAGCCCGCAGCATCCTGCTTGCAACTGCAGGTGCCATGTCAGGCAAGAAATACGGCAAAGACACAGTGCTTGTATGCACTTCGGGCCGCTACGAATATGAGAACAAGGGTGTCAACATATTCCTGGATGCCCTAAGAAAGGCTGCCGACAGCAATCCCGCACACCATATCGTGGCTTTCATAATGGTTCCTTCAGGGCACAACGGCCCCGACAAGAACCTTGTAGATAAGCTGCAGGGCAACGGATCGGACTACACCACCAACATATCGCACTATCTGATGGACGACTATGACATCATCAGAAGGCGTCTCAACGAGCTGAAGCTCGACAACGCCCCCAAGAGCAAGGTGGATGTATTCTTCATTCCTTCATACCTCAACGGCAGCGACGGCATCTTCAACCAGAGATATTACGACCTGCTTACAG
>JAGHVP010000016.1 GCA_018064305.1 Candidatus Equibacterium intestinale
GCCACCGTATGACGGGGCCAAAGACTACTTCTATATTGGTGATGTGGATGATTGGGATTACCTGACAACATTAATCAAAACTACAATTCCCGCCCTTCCCAAACCGAAAGCGAAGAAAAATCCGATGAAGTAAATTCCCATTTATCGAATACTATGAAGCCTGGTTCCCATGACGGATCCGGGCCTTTTTTGAGTAGAAACATATTTCTTTAACGCCCCTCACCATATCTGGGCACCTGACATGACAACAGCACCTAATGATGTAAGTTTTGTGGTGGCGAAGAGATAGACTGTGTTACGCAAATGATGTAACTTTTGTTGCGTCTGAAGAATCTTTAATGAAGAACCGCCGTAGAGCTCTCTTTCCCGGTCTCCATACCGCTAGCACTCTTGCGGCGGACGTTTGCATGGCAAAAATGCGAAAGGTCGGCATTTGACCTTGGGACTTTCCGCGCTTGGAATCCGTAATCTATTGCCAACCAGCTATTTGAAAAATATTGCCGAGTATCCTCGGCGGCAAAAATGCCGGCCTTCCGCAACTGCGAGCATTTTATTGCCATGTAGCGAACCTATTGCCTTCAGTCCTCGAATTCAGCAACTCCTGCCGGCTATCAAACAGATATTGTTAACGCCCCTAACTCTATCTGAAGACGGAGAATGCCTTGTTATTAAGCCTTATTGGACTATTTTAGGGGGCGGTCTGCCGCCGGACTAACTGTCAAAAAGCCTAATATTCGTTGCTAGTCCCCTTAAAAATGGCAGTTTTCAGGCAAAAACCTAAGGACTAGCAACGTTTTTCCGGGATTTTGACAGCTAGTCCAGATATTCATCATTTCGTGATATTCATCTAATGTCACGAGTCGCAGAATTTTCAGTATTTTCGTGAGTCGTGACACGTAGAACGCACAAAATGCACTATATCATGTCACGATTCTCTGTTTTTATCATATTTCTGGCATTCGTGACAGAGCTGTCTTGACAGTGCCCACCAGATGTGCAGCACTGTTGCTGCACATCTATATTCTGTGCTACAGCGGCTCTGCGCTGGTAGTATGAAACGGTCTTTTGCATATAGATGGAAAATACAGAACTGACCATTGTGCCGCTGTAACACTGGATTGTCTGCCCAGCGGCCGCAGGACCGGCTGTTAAGATTATCGCCGAAGTTCAAACAAAACTCCCGTCCGTTCGCTCTGCCTTTACTTGATGAACATCGGGCACCAGTAGGTGTTCCACTTTGCCGTAACTGAGACGTCGGCGGCGTAGGCGAAGGCCATGAACTGATTTCTGGTGAGGTCTATATGCCCCATTCCGTCGCCGCTTACACCCATATTGTGAACGTATGCCTTGGGTACTGAGGGAACATCACCGACGAAGGTGAAGTTCAGTCCGTCCTCTGAGCACCATACACCGATCTTGCTGTAAGCAGTCATCCTCATGTATGTGTGGAACGCGTAGAACAGCTTCTTCTGCTCTACATATTTGATGTCTGCACTGTCGGCAGAAGTATAATCAGGAGATATCTTGGGAATGGCAAGACCGTGCAGCGTGAGGTGCGCGGGCCAGTCTTCAGTGCGTGGAGCCGTGGCGACGTATGTGACCATGTCCCGTTCCGCCCATGTATAATAAAAGTAGATGGTGTTGTCCACAACCACAATCGAAGGTTCGCCGACGCCCCAGAGGCCTGCAGGACCGGTATACTTCACAACAGGTTCGGGATCACCGCCCCATCCGCTGCCGTTCCATTTGTACCACGGCCCGACAGGACTCTTGCTGCGGCATACGTATGCATGGTTGTCGTATCCATCTGTATTCTCGGTGGAAGTGTATCCAAGGTAATACCATCCGTCAAAATATGCCGCTCCCGGGTCGCAGACAGACCATGAATCCTTGGTACCTTCGGTACTGAAGAGAGCATCCTGCTCTTTGCTCCAGGTATTTCCGCCGTCTGTGCTCTTCCTGTAGGTGAATCTGTCAACGTTGTAGCCGTTTCCGGTAGTGACCTTGCCACGTACCTGCCCGAAGAAATTCAAGCCGGACTGCTGCTCACCGTCCACATAAGACCTGGCATCCGTAAGGCAGTCCGTTCCATCGCCCGTATAGTAATAGACAGAGCAGCCTTCAGTGGCATCCGCCATGGTCCACAGATATTCGCCGGCCTGAAGCCAACCTTTTGATTCAAGATTCACAATGAGCGTCTTGCCCGTCTGTCCTGATTTTGTTGCCAGGGGGGCATCTGCCACAGTCGCATCGTAAGTGCCCTTCCACCTATAGAGCCTGACAGTTGCGTTGCCGCCGGCACTTCTATAAATGTTCAGGGCCTTGAAGCTGTGCTGCACATTGAAATACTGCGCCACTGTACGGCCTTCAAGCGTCATTGACTTCTGGCTGCCTGTGCGCTTGCACATATATCCTCCAACTACAGAATTCTGCCCTGTGCGTGCAAACCATGCTTCGATCGTGCCGTCGTCATGCATTATGATCGAAGGACCGTATCTGTACTGGTAACTGCCGGTGGAAGTGTATATGTCCTTGCCTGTGGCGACCGTGGGCACCGGCTGGCGGAATTCTCCCTGGGTGACGGTCACGGTCCTTGACACTATGCCGTCTATGTCGGAGAACTTTATCTTTGCGGTACGCGCTTCCTTATTTTCATTCAATGCCGTCGAGAACCTGACCTGTCCTTCAGACGGGAGGTTCACAGACTGGACCGAACACCAGTCACCCCCCTGAGTGACCTCGACCTCATATACCACATTCGAGCTGACATTGACGGAAAAACCCTCGTCATAGCACGAAAGGGAGACCGAATTAGGAGAAACCGTAAGCCTCCTGGTCTCGGCAGACTGCGTTACAGTCACTGACTTAGAGTACTCCCCTTTCGAGAAGGTAATCTGTGCCGAACGCTTGTAGACCGTGGTATTGGGATCCACTTCAAACGTGAGTTCATCGGTACGTACGGCCTTCGTGGCTGCCTGCCGTATCCACGGCTCGCTGCAGACCACTTCATAGTCTACGTTCGTTATGCAGGAGACGCTGAGCTCACCACCGTTCTTGCCAACCGTATATGATGACCTGCCAGGCATGATGATAGGATTCTCGGCAGGATCATCAGGTTCGTCGGGTTCGTCAGGATCATCCGGCACATCCGGGTCATCGGGTTCGTCAGGCTCCTGCCCGGATGATACAACTACCTTTATGCTCCTGCAGACAGAGCGCGAATCCATGTCTGAAGCAAACACCAGGATCTCACTCACAATGTTGTCCTGCAGAGCTGTGATGTTCAGAGTGCCTGCACCACTGCCTGAAGGAGTGACAGCAACCGACAGGCATGCGTCACATGCCACCGATACAACAGTACCCTCAGGAGCCCCCTCCAGACGATAGCCTACCGAAACGTCCGCCCCGGATTCCATTCTGACAGAATACCTGTCAAGCGACATTCCGAAAGCCTCGGCCTTGTACAAGGTAAGCAGGCTGCCCGACGAAAGCACTATCTCAACCCTGTCGTCATATTCAGAGACTGATGCGATCAACGGTGCTGCATCATGCCCTATTGAGGTCTGAGTACGCCATGAATCGAATGAGACATACACTTCTCCCTCCACAACCTTGAACTGCGGGGCCGGCGCACCTTCTGCCGCAACGGGGACCTTATTGCCTTCCTTGTCTGTAAGCCACTGTCCGGAAGCCTGCCAGTAATAACCACCGTCAAACAGGGCGGGCGCAAGTGCGACAGGCATATTATAGAGAGTGGCCATACCGCCGTCCGCGAAGGAAGCGATATAGCCAATCACTTTGTTTTCTGAAGAAATCGGAATGAAACTTTCAAGCCGGCTGTTGCCTCCCACTTCAGCGAGCAGGGATTCCAGCCCATCAATGGCATCTTGAATCTGCGGAATCTCTTTTCTGAGCGAATCGGCAGTCTCCTGCATCCTTACTACCTGAGAAGAATAGTCGTTGCAGGAAACCAGCATCAGCACCAAAGCAGCTATGCAAGTGGAGAAAAAAACCTTGGAATCTGTTTTGATATGGTTCACGAAAATCATTATATCGGGATTGAAGTTAATCATATCAAAACAGATTCTTATACCATTCCGGAGAAGCCCATGAACGCCATTGCCATGATGCCGGCAGTTATGAGCGCGATGGGGATGCCGCGGAATGATTTGGGAACTTCGCTTATCTCAAGCTGCTCGCGGATACCTGCGAAAAGAGTGATGGCCAGGCCGAATCCTATTGCAGAAGCCACTGCAAAAACAACCGACTCGCCAAGGCCAAGCATGTGCGATTCACCGCCGAAGGTAAACTGCTTCTGAACCACCATCAGAGCCACACCGAGCACGGCGCAGTTAGTGGTGATGAGGGGCAGGAATATTCCGAGTGACTGATAAAGCTGGGGGCTGATCTTCTTGAGGATGATCTCAACCATCTGCACCAGACCTGCTAACACAAGGATAAAGCTGACTGTCTGCAGATACTTTATCTTGAGGGGCACCAGCACATAATACTGGAGAAGCCAGGTGACGCAGGTTGCCAGCGCCATCACGAATGTAACTGCGGCAGACATTCCCACTGCAGTGTTCACCTGCTTCGACACGCCAAGGAACGGGCAGATGCCCCAGAACTGGCTGAGAAGGATATTGTTTACAAATATCGCAGAGATAAGTATTATCACGTATGTCATAGCCTATTCCTCCTTTTTAGCAGTTAATTTCTTGAACAGCACCATAAGGTAGCCGAGCACCAGGAATGCACCGGGAGCCAGCACGAATATCAGCATCCCGTCACCTCCGAGGAAGTGCCAGTTGAATGCCGAACCACTGCCGAGCACCTCTCTCACCAAACCTATCACGGTAAGCGAAAGTGTGAATCCGAGGCCGATGCCCAGACCGTCACATGCAGAATCAATCACACTGTTCTTGTTTGCGAACGCTTCGGCACGGCCGAGTACGATGCAGTTCACCACAATCAAAGGGATGAACAGACCGAGGGTTTCATACAGCGAAGGCAGGAAGACCTGCATGAGGAGCTGTATGATGGTCACGAAAGCCGAAATTATCACGATATATGAAGGGATGCGCACCTTGTCGGGGATGAATCTGGCAACTGCCGATATCACCATGTTCGAGAGCACCAGCACACACATCGTGGCTACACCCATGCCCATGCCGTTGAGGGCGGAGGTAGTGGTACCCAGAGTGGGGCACATACCCAGCACGAGGGCGAATGTAGGGTTGTCTTTGACCAGCCCTTTGGTTATAAGTTTAATCTTACTCATTGCTTTCCTCCTCATTGTTTTGGTTGTCCGCTACTGTTTCTGCAGGCTTTGATGCTCCGCTTTCAGCATCGGTTTCCCCGCTGTTCAGCGACAGGAACACATTATAGGCTGCCGCCACTGCGCTTGTGAAAGCGCGTGACGATATTGTGGATGCTGTGATTGCATCTATGTCACCGCCATCTTTCTTCACTTTCAGACTGAATGTCCTGGGATTGAGTCCCAGAAACTGTTCGCGGAAATGACCGGCGGCATCCGTAATCTTTGCGCCGAGGCCAGGTGTTTCACTGTGCGAAATGACCGAGGTGTTGTAGATTGCACCGGTTGCTGCATCGAAGCCGACCATGACGTTGATAGGGCCGCCGAAACCTACTGCAGAGCTTTCAACTGCATATCCAACCACCTGGCCTGCACTTTTTGCAGTGTAGACCTTGTATGATGTGCCGTCGAGCTCAACCTCCGAAACCTCTTCTGAAGGGACGTTGTCGAATGCGGGGACAACCTCAGCGATAGCCTTGTTGGTCTTTGCAACAGTGGCTGCATCTATCGGGTCTTTGGTAAACTGGTACACCACTGCCAGAAGTGCCGAGCATACAAGGCAGATGACGCCCAGCGAAAGCAGCATATTCTTTAAAGAAGATTCGAGTTTTGCCATTATTTTGCCTCCTTTGCGAATCTTTTCGGTTTACAATATTTGTTGAGCAGAGGCACGGTGATGTTGGCAATCAGGATTGCGAACGAAACGCCTTCGGGATATGAGCCGAAATAGCGGATAAGCACCGTGAGCACTCCGATAAGCACACCGTATATTATCATGCCCTTGCCTGTCATGGGCGATGTGACATAATCGGTTGCCATGAAGATAGAGCCGAGCAGCAGACCACCTGTGAGAAGGTTGAATGCAGGGCCTGTATATGCGGCAGGATTGATTGCAGAGAAGATGGCGGTCATCACAGCCACAGCAGCAAGGATTGATACAGTGATGTGCGGACGGATGACGCGGCGCACCAGCAGATATATGAAACCTGCAATGAGTGCAAGTGCCGAAACCTCTCCGGCTGACCCGCCCATGCGTGCAAAGAGTGCAGAGAAGCCCGTGTATCCGTTCTGAGCCACAATGTCGGCCGCAGACTGTCCCTGGGCAAGGCCGGCATTGATGGTACCGAGGGGAGTTGCACCGCTGAACGCATCAACACCTGAGAGCCATCCTGCAGGTGAGTTCCATGTAGTCATGATCACGGGGAAAGATACCAGCAGGAACACACGGCCCACAAGAGCGGGGTTGAAGATGTTCTGGCCGAGACCTCCGAAGGTCATCTTCGCCACACCGATTGCAACGATACCGCCTATGACGGCAATCCACCACGGTGCTGCGGGGGGAAGGTTGAGCGCCAGCAAAACGCCTGTCACTGCTGCAGAGATGCAGCATTCGCGGCGGTGGAAGCAGCATTTCAGGATCAGCATCTCACACAGCACGCAGGCTGCTATGGCTGCCACCAACAAAAAGAAAAAGTTCCATCCATAGAAGAGCATCGACACCACCGTTGCGGGAAGAAGTGCAATCAGCACATCATTCATGAGTGCTGTGGTGTTCCTTTTGCTCTGGATATGTGGAGAAGGGGAAACTAGTAGTTCTGACATATTCTTCCTCCTATTTTTTAGCTCTGCTGCGCATGATTTTCATCACCTCAGCCTTGTTTATCCTTATCATATCGAGAAGCGCGATGTGCGCGGGGCACGACGACTGGCAGCATCCGCACTCGATGCAGTCGTAGATGCGGTTCTGCTCGAGTTCGTCATAACTGTTGCCCTTCCGTGCAAGTTTGTTCAGCAGCCAGGGCTCCAGCCCCATGGGGCATGCATTCGAGCATGTGGCGCAGCGTACGCAGGCAGTCTCGTGCTGACGGGCTGTCTGCTCTGCGGTAAGAAGCGTGAGGCATGACGAGCCCTCGCAGGTGGTGGCTTCGAGATTGGCCACAGCCTTGCCCCTCATCGGACCGCCGCAAATGAACTTGGCGGCACTATCGGGAAAT
>JAGHVP010000227.1 GCA_018064305.1 Candidatus Equibacterium intestinale
ACAGAGAACGGTGTGAACTTGACGCCAAGACACTCTGTCTCCTCTCCGGGAGTGGTATCCTTCACAAAACCGTCAAGCCTTCCGGCGGTGCAGAAATGGCCGTTCAGCACACGGTGCAGGTTCTTTGTGGCGAACACCACTTTCTTGAACCTCTCCACAAAACCGCCCAGATAGCGTATGTGGTCCATGTGCTCGTGAGTCACCAGCACCATATCCACATCCTTCAGCTTGATGTCACGTGTGGCCAGCCTCTTTGCGACGGTCCTGCATCCTATGCCGAAATCTATCAGCAGCGAGACCTTTTCGTTGCCGATGTAATAGCAGTTGCCGTTGCTGCCGCTTGAAAGACTGATAAAACTGACCATGCTACTTCAATGTGCCCAGTTTGTCCGGGGTTATTATACCTTTTTCTGTAATGATGCCTGTAAGCAGCCCTGCTGGCGTTATGTCGAATGCAGGGTTGTAAACCTTTATGCCTTTCGGTGCCATAGGTTTGTCGTAATACATATCGGTAACCTCGAAGGAAGGCCTTTCCTCTATGACTATGTCTGAGCCTGTGGGGGCACTTGGATCCAACATGCCGGTGGGGCCGAGAGCATAGCACGGAATCCCGTAGTGCCTTGCAAGGATTGCCAGCATGCTGCTGCCCACCTTGTTTGCCACATCACCGTTTGCAGCAATGCGGTCACATCCGAAGAACACCACATCGATTTTTCCACGCGCCATCACATCTGAAGCCATGTTGTCGCAGATGAGTGTGACATCCACGCCGGCCTTGTTGAGCTCATAGGCAGTAAGTCTCGCCCCCTGCAGCATCGGCCGCGTCTCACATGCATAAACCTTGGGCATATATCCCTGCTGCTGAGCGTAATATATCGGGCCGAGGGCCGTGCCGTAACGCGACACTGCCAGGTGGCCCGCATTGCAGTAAGTAAGGATTCCCGAGCCGGGCTTGAGCAGCGACGCGCCGTATTCGCTTATCGCAAGGCACATCTTCACATCCTCAAGCTTTATGGTGCGTGCCTCTGTTGTGAGCTGGTCCTGGATATAGCTTATGGCCTCTGCAGCCGGGCGCCCTTCCGTCACCTCGCGCGAGCGGTAGTAGCAGCTCTCCATCCTGTCAAGCCCCCACACAAGGTTCACTGCGGTGGGGCGTGAGATGGAAAGATACCTCTTCACACGCATGAACTCTTTCTCGAACTCGGCCATTGTCCTGGCTTCGAAACGGTTCATGCACATTGCAAGCCCGAGGGCACCTGTGAGGCCGAGGGCAGACGCACCGCGCACTTTAAGGAGGGTGATTGCATAGAATATCTGCTCGGCACTTGTAAGGTGCAGGAACTTCTCCTCATTAGGGAGGAGCGACTGGTCAAGGATTATGAGGTCCCTGCCGTTTTCGCTCAGTTCCACCGAGTCATATTCCAGAATACTCTTCATCCTATATGCTCTTTATCATTTCGGTAAACAGAACTATCATCCGCTTCGATGCAGCGTCGGCCTGGACCAGCACATCTTCTGCATCATTCTCGAAATCTTCTGCAAAATCGTGGGCTTCGTTGGTAACCACCGACACACCGAACACGGGGATGCCGCAGTGGCGTGCCGCAATGACCTCGGGGATTGTGGACATTCCCACGACATCTGCTCCTACAAGCCTGAAATATCTGTATTCGGCAGGCGTTTCGTATGAAGGACCCGTGCCAGCAAGGTAGACACCCTTCTGAAGCTTTATCCCCTTCTCGGCCGCAATCTTCTCTGCCAGTGCAATCAGATTGAGGTCGTACGGGCGGGTCATGTCGGGGAAACGGGGGCCCAGCTCTTCAATGTTGGGGCCGATGAGCGGATTGGGAAGGAGGTTGATATGGTCGCGGATGACCATCATGTCGCCAAGCCTGTATTCGGGATTAACACCGCCTGCAGCATTGCTTACAAACAGATACTTAATGCCCAGCGTGACCATCACCCTCACGGGAAGGACCACCTGGCGCATGGCATATCCCTCATAGTAGTGGAACCTGCCCTGCATGGCGCATACTGTCTTGCCGCCGAACCTGCCGACAATGAAGTTTCCCTTATGCCCTATGGCAGTGGAAACAGGAAAGTTGGGAATTGTGCTGTATGGAATTACCACAGAGTCTTCGATCTGGTCTGCCAGTGCTCCCAGACCGCTTCCCAGAACGATACCGACTTCGGGTTGCAGCCCCTGCAGCCTTGCCTTGATGAACTCCGCGGCTTGAACAATCTCTTCCATAATACGATATATTTCTTCAAAGATAGTAAATTTCTTTGAATATCGTAATTTATGTTGCCGGTCAGAAGTGGTTGTAGATTACGACAGGGCGCTGGGTGCGGACACTCATCGAGGGGAACCACATGTCTTCCTTTGTGAGACCGCAGGCCCCGACGGCCTCTATTGCATATTCAAGACGGCCGAAGTCGGCGTCAACGTTGTTGGTGCCGAAGGTGAACTTGATACCCCTGGCCTTTGCCCTGCGTATGATGTCGTAGCTGGGGATTCTGTATCTTGCATTGATTTCAAGTGCAATCTGGTTCTTCTCAAGCACGTCCAGCACGCGGTCGATGCGTTCATCGGTCCAGTAAGTGTCGTAACCATCCTGCATGTCATCGGGAATGAAGGTGGGATTTGCATAGATGTCGGCAGGCTCGTTCTGCAGGATCAGCACGGTCTGGTCAACTATCCCTTTCATGTATTCTTCCTTGCCGGCACCGTCGTACCGCACTTCTTCCGGGCGGTATATGCGGGAGTTCCTCCCCTTGAGGTCCATAATTGTCATGGCATCTGTGAAAAGATATTCAAAGATGCCGAGAGCTTCCTGTGAGAACACCTGGGTCCATCTCCTGCCCTCGCCCTGAACTCCGAAAAGGAAAGGCTCGTCCTTTACTTCGTCGTAGTAGCTGTAGACTTCGGCGTCGTCGGCAAGCATCCTGCCCACACCGCCTTCGCCAGCATTCGGAGCCACTCCATAGTTGATGCCGTAGTTCATAGACATAGCATGCGCCATCTCCTTGGTGAGTCCTCCCTTGAGGTGGACATGCCAGTCTATCACAGGGAAATCTTCCTGCTGCAGGCGGATGACGCCGTCGTGCTGTTCGTCTACCGGAGGCAGCGTGTCGCACGGATTAGCGGCATCTGCAGGCAGTCTCTCTACTCTGACATTCCTGAACTCGACGCGGCCGGCAGTGCCTCTTACGCCCACCCTGCCTCTGGCCAGCAGCTGTCTGCTGTGAGCTTCTGTGCGGTACGGCTCGTCCGGCTCTGTGTAGCACACCACATCCGTTCCGTTTATCTTCACCGAAATGTTCTTTCCCGCCACTGTCACATTGAAGTCAAACCATCCGCCGTCTGCAGCAAGGCTGCGGTAGAGATTGCGGACAGAAGCAAGGCTGCCTGTCTTGCGGCTGCCGTCCACCTGCCCGTTGCGGACTAGCACTTCGTAGCCCCTGCTGCCCGCCTTGTCGGTTGCAAAGACTATCGAGGCCCCGGCACAGGAATCGGTCCTGGTCTGGCCGGAGAACGAAAAATTATCATAGCTGCCCGGCGCGTACCAGCTGTCTCCTTCGGTCACAGTGAATTCTGTTTTCGGAGAGCATGCGGCTGCCAGCGCCAGCATCAGGATGATGAGATATCTGCCTTTCATGACCATGCAATAATATTTGCGCTTTATAATGCACAAAATTAAGATATTATGGCACTATTGCAAAAATCTCAAACTGGTACTGAGCCGATGGGCAATGC
>JAGHVP010000114.1 GCA_018064305.1 Candidatus Equibacterium intestinale
TTCCGCCGTAGGGATAAATGTAGTCGCCGGAGTAGTAATACGCCTGGGAGGTCCACATACATACATAAAGCGTGCCCTCTTCCTGGGTGTAGTCGGCTTCATCTTCAGCAAAGTAATACCAGCCGTCGCTGATTTTGCCGGCAGCATCACCTCCTCCGACGCTGCCTGCGGCCGCGTAGAAGTTCTTTCCTGAATCCGTGTTGAACCATACTCCGTTGTCAAGACGCTCGAAATCAGACTCATCCACCCCTTCGCAGGTGTTGCCGGGAACAATGATGTATCCGGGAGGACACGGGTCGTAGATTGTCTTCACCAGCCTGTCACGGCTTACGAACCCTGTCGTAATAAGGATTGCCCCAAAGATACAGATTGGCATTGAAGGCACGGTTGCTGGCCCAGTCGGAAGTGCGTCCTGCAGAAGAAATATATCTGTCAGGTGTGGAGAGTGACTCCTGGATGAGGTAGTAGCTGGCATCCTCGTCTGTAATCTGGTTGAGCGGCGACACTGAATTGTTGCGGAAACCCTTCACGCCTCTGAGCGGGTCTTTGCGGCCGAACTGGTAGTAGAGACCGTATGTAGCCATGCCGTCGGCAGGATCGGCCGAGGTGGCACCGAGGTTGCGGTCGAGAAGAGTGAAGCTCTCGCCGTCACCGTTGGTGTGGGTGTACTCTGCAGGCTGGTCGGTAAACCAGAGATGCCAGCTCCAGATGACATTGTTGCGGCTTCCGTATGCAGCCAGCTGGGCATTGCCCTTTGCACTGCCGGCAGTGAAAGTAACTTTTCCGTTTTCGTATTTCAGGCTGTCTATCACCCCTTCATCTGCCCAGAGCACCTTCACATCGGCAGGGTCGATATATACATCATCGGGATAGAAATAGGCACGGTCGATATAGCCGTCATCGCCATTGCCGACTACCGTTGCATCGAAGCTGTATTCACCGGCCGCGGGCACGATATAGCAGTTGGCCGTACCGTTTTCACTGAGGTCCACGATTTCAGGGACCTCCACCACCGGAGTTACCACAGTGTCTACAGGTGTCTCGGGAATGGTGTCCCGGCCCGGGATGGTGTCGACAGGCTGTTCTGGGATGGTATCTGTTATCGGATCAGGGTCAGTATCAGGGTCCGGACCGGGAACAGGTTTCTCAGGGCATGCTGTTGCCAGCACCAGGACTGCAGCCAGTGCGGCGATGTATGGCAGTTTCTTCATATTTTATTCAAATATGATGTCACCGAAATACTCAGGCCTGTGGAAATCGGGCTGGGGGCAGCCTATCGGATTCCAGCTTACGAAATGCAGCACAGGCATGTCATCGCCGCATTTATAGAAATTGGCCTTCAGCGTCTTGCCTGAAACGGCAGCACCGTCTATGCCATATATTTCGAAAGGTATGGCGAGAGTGAGGCTCCACTCGCAGCGACCGCTCTCTTTCACGATCTTACTGCTGCCGAGCGACGCCACACGGCGGATACGGCTTATTACAGAATCGTCGAAGTTGTGACGCTCTGCACGGTTGGGGCCGCAGGCGAATGTACCATGGCCGATGCAGGTCATCTCGACGTTGAAATAGTCGGGCTTTGCAGGGTCTGGAATCATGAAGAACTCGACGCACGAATCTGTCCAGGGCTGTGACCCGTAGTCACACTCGAACGTGCCGCGCACACCTTCCTCCACCACATTGAACTGGAGGAATATCTCATCACAGTTATGGGCTATCTTGAAGCTGACTTCAGGGCAGTAGGGATATTCTTTCCAGTTTACGGTGTCAAGGGCGTTGGCCTTTACTTCACCTGACTTGAAGTAGTTCAGGACTTCCTCCATTGCGGCTCCTTCCGGGAGCTGGTTCTTAACGACTTTCAGTGATTTATTCATAATGATTTACCAATATATTATACGATTGCGGTGTAAAAGTAATAATTTTTTATAACTTTGCGGTTTGACACGTAATAAACGGAAACAAAATCAATAATTATTCAATAAATCCATTCAATTTTTATGACAAAAAGAGTTTATCGTTTCGGTGGCAAGAACGCAGAAGGCGACGGCAAAATGCGTGAATTGCTCGGCGGCAAAGGCGCAAACCTTGCCGAGATGTGTAGATTAGGCATCCCTGTACCTGCAGGTTTCACCATCACAACAGAATGCTGCACTGAGTATTATCAGCTCGGTGGCGGTTACACTGAAGAGCTCAAGGCTGATGTTGCCGAGGCTCTCAAGGCTACAGAGGCTATCATGGGTTCAAAATTCGGTGACCCCAAGAATCCCCTCCTCGTAAGCTGCCGTTCAGGCGCCAGAAGTTCAATGCCCGGTATGATGGATACAATCCTCAACATCGGTCTCTGCTCTGCTACCATTCCCGGTATGATCGAGAAGACTCAGAACCCCCGTTTCGTATATGACGCTTACCGCCGTCTCATCATGATGTACTCAGATGTCGTTATGGAGAAGGCAGAAGGCATCGAGCCCGAAGACGGTAAGGCAATCCGCCAGCAGCTCGACAAGATGATGGAAGACCTCAAAGAGGCCAAGGGTTACAAGTCAGATACAGAAATCACTGCAGAAGAGCTCAAAGGCCTTGCAGAGGCTTTCAAGGTAAGGATCAAAGAAGTTCTCGGCGTTGAATTCCCCGACACAGCAGAGGCTCAGCTCTGGGGCTCTATCGGCGGTGTATTCAAATCATGGAACGGAAAACGCGCTATCAAATACCGTCAGATCGAGGGTATTCCCGACGATTGGGGTACTGCCGTAAACGTCCAGTCAATGGTATTCGGCAACATGGGCGAGACCTCCGCTACCGGTGTAGCCTTCTCCCGCAACCCCGCCAACGGTGACAACAAGTTCTATGGTG
>JAGHVP010000042.1 GCA_018064305.1 Candidatus Equibacterium intestinale
CGAGAAATTCTCTATGAGTGTCCTGGCAGCCAACATGAGCCAGGGAATCAACGGTGTGAGCTGGCTCCACGGCAAGGTAAGCCAGCAGATACTTGCAGGCACGTGCCCGGCTACCTGCCCGAAGAGGTGAATGTGGGCTACGTCACAAACGGTGTCCACTACCCCACTTGGGCCGCTCCCGAATGGAAGGCCATCCATGCAAAAGTGTTCGGCCCCGAGTTCGCCATACCCCACTACGACAAGAAAAGCTTCGAAGGCATCTACAAGATAGACGACTCAGAGATATGGAGCACCCGCTGCCTTCTCCGCAAACGTCTCATCAGCAAGGTAAAGGACATCCTTTCCGACACACCCGCCACCGCGCACTACTCTCCGCGCCAGATTGTTAAGATCAAGAAGACTCTCCGCGACGACGTCCTCACCATCGGCTTTGCGCGCCGCTTCGCAACTTACAAGCGCGCCACACTGCTGTTCCGTGACCTCGAGCGCCTCAACCAGATAGTGAACAACCCCGACCGCCCCGTGCAGTTCCTCTTTGCCGGCAAGGCCCATCCCGCCGACAAGGCCGGCAGCGACCTCATCAAGCAGATTGTCGAGATTTCAAAGATGCCACAGTTCATAGGCAAGATTGTATTCGTGCCCAACTACGACATCACCCTGGCAAAATATCTCGTCCAGGGTGTGGATATCTGGATGAACACCCCTACACGTCCCCAGGAGGCTTCCGGCACCAGCGGCGAGAAAGCCGTGATGAACGGTGTGATGCACTTCTCAGTGCTTGACGGATGGTGGGTTGAAGGATATAAGGAAGGAGCCGGCTGGGCACTTCCCATGGAGCGCACATACGACAACCAGGAATACCAGAACGACCTTGATTCAGCCACCATATATAATATTATCGAGAATGACATCGCCCCTGCATACTACAGCAAGGAGATGGGCAAGGAATACTCTACCAACTGGATCAGGATAATCAAGGAGACCATCGCAAAGGTTGCATGCAACTTCACCACCAACCGCATGATGGAAGACTACCTCGAGCGTTACTACTGCCCTCTGGCAGAGCGCCGCGACTCCCTGGTAGACAAAGACTACCTCAAGGCACGTGAAAATGCCGCATGGAAGAAGCGCATGTACCGCATCTGGCCCCTTATCGAGATCCGCCAGTTCGACAAGATCGATATGGCAGCCAACAAACTGCGTCTTGGCGAGGAGCACCTTGCAAAGGCTGAAGTTTATCTGGCAGATGCTCTGCCCGAGGACATCGGCATCGAATGCGTGATTGCCGCACAGGACGCCAGGGGCGAGTACCATATCTGCGAAATCCACGAATTCGAAGTTGTAAGCTTTGAGAACGGTGTGGCGACATACCGCGCCGACATCACCCCCGAGCACGCCGGTTCATACCAGGTGGCAACCAGAATCTTTGCTAAGAACCCCTGCATGGCCCACCGCCAGGACTTCGAGCTTGTGAAATGGTTGTAGCAACTACAGGTTTCTTCGACGGCGTACACACAGGCCACCGTACAGTCATCGACAAGCTGTGCGAAGTGGCCCGTGAGCGCGGCGCAGAAAGTGCAGTGGTCACTTTCTGGCCCCACCCGCGCAATGTGCTGCGCCAGGATGCGAAATACCTGCGCCTGCTCACATCTCTCGAAGAGAAGACAGAGCTGCTCAGGCAGTGCGGCGTAGACCACATCCATACGATTGACTTCACAAAAGAATTCAGCCGTCTGAGCTGCGAGGAATTCCTCAAGGAGTATATGATAGGCAGGCTGGGCGTGTCAACCCTTATTGTAGGATACGACCACCGCGTGGGCAATACCGCATATTCCACAGATATCGAGGCCACTGCAAAGAAGCTTGGGCTGGAGACCATCAAGGTGAAATCTGTAAGCGACAGCTACAACACCATCAGCTCTACATACATCCGCAACCTGATTTCGACAGGAGGCATAGTGAGGGCCAACGGACTGCTCGGCTACAACTACCGTATGAAGGGTGTTGTGGTGAGCGGCAACGGCCTGGGACGACAGATAGGATTCCCCACCGCAAACATGAACCTGTACGAGCCGCTCAAGCTGATTCCCGAAAACGGAGTTTACGCGGTGAAGGTGTATGTAGAAGGCAACTGCCATCTGGGAGTGTGCAACATAGGCGAGCGCCCCACGGTCAACGACAATCGTGGGATTGTGATAGAGACCCACATCCTTGACTTCGACGAGGACATCTACGGGCTTGACATGACCCTTGAATTCTTCGACAAGCTGCGCGACGAGCAGAAATTCGAATCGCTTGACGCACTTTCGGCCCAGCTGGGCTTGGATGTTAGACAGACAAAATCTATATTTGCATAGACAAGCCACCAATCCACAGCCTTATGCACGATTTCTTATCTTTTCTCATAATAGCGGCGACCTTCGTCCTTGCAGCCGTTGTCAATGCAAAGAAGACAAAGGCGAAAGAGGCGCAGAAGCCGCATGCCAACCCCACGCCGGCCGCGCCGCACCGTGAGACTCTGGAAGAGTATATGGAAAGGCAGAGAAAGGCTGCCGAAAAGCTGAAGGCTGAGATGAAGCGCCGTGAAGAAGACGCAGGTGCGGCCGGAGCGGTTGCAGAGGAAGGTATTGCCGCCACAAGTGCAGACAGCCTGGGAGACCTGGAGACTCAGACCGCACCTGCCCCGAAGCCACTTTCACTTGACCCTGAAGAGATGGTGATATACTCTGAAATAATGGCCCCGAAATTTGAAGAATACTAGTTTTCAAAATATTTTATATATTTGCACAACAATAATGAGTAGATAAAGGGTCTTGGGCATTCTCCCAGGATTCTTTTAATTTTTTGTAATATGGAAAAAGTACATTATCTGACACAACAAGGCATGGACGACCTGAAGAAGCAGCTTGAAGAGGCTATTGCACAGCGTCCGATAATATCAAAGGCAATTGCAGAAGCACGCGACAAGGGCGACCTGAGCGAGAATGCAGAGTATGATGCAGCCCGCGAGGCACAGGGCCTGCTCGAGCTCAAGATAAGCAAGCTGCAGGACACTCTTGCCACTGCACGCGTCATGGATGAGAGCAAGCTCAACACCGACACCATCCAGATGCTGAACCGCGTGAAGATCAAAAACACGAAGACCGGAGCCGTTGCAGAATATACCCTCGTAGGCGAGAGTGAAGCGAACTTCAAAGAGGGCAAGCTTGCAGTGGGCACACCTATCGGCAAGGCCCTTCTCGGCCATAAGAAAGGTGACCTTGTAGATGTGCAGGTTCCTGCCGGCACCATCACCTTCGAAGTCATGGAGATTTCTTTCTAGCTCCCCGCAGATATGGCAACAATATTCACCAAGATAGCTAACGGCGAGATACCTTCATACAAGGTTGCCGAGAGCAAGGATTTCTATGCTTTCCTTGATATCAACCCCCTTGCCGAAGGGCACACCCTGGTAATTCCCCGCAACACAGAGGCCGACTATATCTTCGACCTTGACGACGAGACTTATGCAGGCCTCACCGCGTTTGCTGCAAAGGTTGCGAAAGCCATCAGGAAGGCCATCCCCTGCAAGAGAGTGGGTGTTGCAGTGCTAGGCATGGAAGTGCCTCACACCCATATCCATCTGGTTCCCCTGCAGAGCGAGGGCGACCTCAACTTTGCGAACGAGAAGAAGCAGCTCACACCAGAGCAGTTTGCCGCCATCGCATCAAAGATTTCAGCCGCATTCGAAAACTAATCCGACTATATGAAAAAATATCTTCTCATGGCTGCAGTGCTGCTTATGGCAGTGTCATGCGCCAAGCCCAGCGCAAAGGTCAGCCTCCAGCTCAAGGATGCACCCGGCCATACAGTAGAGCTGTACCGTCTTGATGTCAACCGCTTCACACTTATAGACAGCCTTGCTGCCGGCAAGAACGGTGAGCTCTCATATAAGGTTGAGCTTGCGGGCAGCGAGAATCCCGAATTCTACTATTTCTATCATAATGCCACCCGTCTTGCTGGTTTCGTGGCAAAGGCAGGTGACAATATCTCCCTTGTGGCAGACACACTCGGACGCTACACCGTTGAAGGTTCGGAAGAGAGCAGCCTGATGCTTGAGGTCGACACCAAGTTCGCAAAGGCAGTGGCCGAGATGGAGCAGATTCTTGAAGAGCAGCCCGAAGACATCAACCGCCAGCTTTCAAAGGTTTACATCAGCCACAAGCGCGCAATGGTGAACCAGGTGCTCGGACATCCGTTCTCTATCACTTCGGCAGCGGCCTGCTTCCAGAAGTTCAACGACAACCTGCCCACATTCAACGACAAGAATGATGTTTATATCTTCCGTATGGTTCTGGACTCTCTGTCAACAGTTTATCCCGAATCTGCATATGTAAGGGCCCTTGGCAGGGAGATCGAGCGCCGCGACAACATAAACAAGTTCAACAGCCAGCTCGACACTCTTGCAAAAGTTGGTATCCCCGCCATTGTAATGAATGATATACACGGCAAGCCGCAGAGCATCGACTCGCTGGCAGGCAAGGTGGTCCTGCTCTCTTTCTGGAGCATCGGGCAGAACGAGCACAAGGTGTTCAACCAGGAGATGAAGCCTGTTTATGAGAAATATCACAATCAGGGATTCGAAATCTTCCAGGTGAGCGTCGACACCGACAAGAGTGCGTGGGCTACTGTTGTCCGCAACCAGGAACTTCCCTGGATAAGTGTGAATGACGGCCTGGGGCTCAACACTCCTTCGCTGCGCAGCTACAATATCAATTCAATCCCCACGATGTTCATCATAGGGCGTGATTTCGATATACTTGCAAAGGATGAATATGATCCCGCAAAGATAGAGGAGATCATCAAAGCCAATATCTAGTTGATTTTATTCAGCACGACAACAGTTCTTGAAGGAAGGTAGAGCGAAAGCAGCTGCCTTCCTTTATTGTTTGTAAGGGTCTGCAGCCTCTCTCCCACATACACGCGTCCGAAACCGTCGAAGCGGGCGTCGTCGCTTGAGAACAAAACCTCCCACTCCCCTTCCGGGGCCTCGAAGGCATAGTCGGGGAATGACTGTTCGGGGTTGAAGTTGAAGGCGAACAGATATTTCTCCCTCCTTGTGAACGCCAGCACCTTGGAGTTGTTGTCGCAGCACCAGCACCAGTGCCCGCCTGCAAGGATCTTTTCTTTCCTGAACAGGTTTATTATGGTCTTGTCAAACTCTCTGAGTGCCTTGTAGTGAAGGTCGTCGCGGTCGCTGATGCTCCACAGCCTCCTGGCATGTGCATACGACCAGCCGTTGCCTTCGCGGGGGAAGTCTATCCACTCGGGATGGCCGAATTCGTTGCCCATGAAGTTCAGGTAGCCGTTGCCGGCGGTGGCGAGAGTCACCAGCCTTATCATCTTGTGAAGGGCCAGGCCGCGGTCAACTGTTATGTTCTGGTGAGCCTTGTCCATCGAGAAATACATCTCTTTGTCTATCAGGCGGAAGATTATTGTCTTGTCGCCCACAAGCGCCTGGTCGTGACACTCTGCGTAGCTGATTGTCTTTTCGTCTGCGCGCTTGTTTGTGAGTTCGTACCAGAGCGAGCCCATGTCCCAGTCGTGGTCGTCGCGCTCTTTGATCCATTTGATCCACATGTCGGGCACGCCCATGCTCATGCGGTAGTCGAATCCCACGCCGCCTGCCTCAATCGGGGCTGCCAGCCCGGCCATGCCGCTCATGTCCTCTGCTATTGTGATGCTGTCGGGGTTGAGTTCCTTTACAAGCATGTTTGCCAATGCCAGATATGTCACTGCGTCTTCGTCAACTCCTTCGTTGAAGTAGTTGTCGTAGCCGCAGAAATCCACTTCCAACCCGTGGTTGAGATAAAGCATGCTGGTGACTCCGTCGAAGCGGAATCCGTCAAGCCTGTATTCTTCCATCCAGTATTTCAGATTGGATAGGAGGAAGTATTTTGTCTCATTCTTACCGTAGTCGAAGCAGCGGGAATCCCATGCCGGGTGGTTGCCGCGGGGGCCGTCGTGGAAATATGTGGTGTAGCTGCCGTCGAGGCGGCTTAGCCCTTCGGCTTCATTTTTCACTGCATGTGAATGCACCACATCCATTATCACGGCTATGCCTTTCTTATGGGCCGCATCCACCAGTGCCTTGAATTCTTCGGGGGTGCCGTAACGGCTGCTGAGGGCATAGAAGTTCGAGACCTGATATCCGAACGAACCATAATATGGATGCTCCTGAAGGGCCATTATCTGCAGTGTGTTGTAGCCCAGGTCGGCAATCCGCGGAAGTACGTTCTCACGGAAATACGTGAAGCCGGCCACGGTCTCTTCTTCGCTGCTCATTCCGATATGTGCTTCGTATATCAGCGGATTTGTCACCTTCACAGCTTTCCTGCACTGCCAAACGTATGGTTCTACGGGGTCCCACACCTGTGCACAGAACACTTTCGTGTCCGGATCCTGGACGCAGCGGGTTGCATAGGCGGGAATTCTTTCACCACCGCCGCCGGGCCATTCCACAAACCATTTGTAGAGGGCTCCGTGGCTTATTTCCGATTCGGGAACGCGCAGTTCCCAGTTGCCGCCTCCCACCGGATGCAATGCGTATCTATCTTCGCGGCGGAATCCGTTGAAGTCGCCGACCAGGTATATCCTGCCTGCATTAGGCGCCCACTCTCTGAACACCCACTGCCCGTTTTCCTTGTGCAGGGGGTAGAACATCTGGTTGTTGACCCTGTCTGACAGTTTTGTGCCGGGCTCTGCAATTGCAGCGCGGGCGGCCATGATACGGGCTTTCCGTGCATCTATCGCAGCGCGGAAGGGCATCAGATAGGGGTCGTTCTGGTATAGCATCGGCAGCTTTTTCATAGCACAAAGATACGGATTATTTCTGCTCCAGTATTCCGTTGAGTTTCTCCGCTGTACCGGCCAGTTCTTCGCGGCAGTACTTTACCAGTTCCATGGCCTTTTCTATCTCGGCCTGGATCTGGTCCAGGGGATGTTCAGGGTCTTCTATCACTTTCACCAGCTGCTCGAGCTGTTCCATCGCCTCTTTGTATGTAAGTTTCTCTTCCATATCGTTATATTCTTTGTTTCTTGTTTACTGCGCGGAGCGCCGGCAGGCTCTTTGGAGCATTTCGCTCCGCTCTTCCCTCCCACAAGCTGCGCTTGCGGGCCCCTCCCATTCAAGCCATCAACTCAAAGTTAGTGATTCTGATGGAGAATAACAAACCTGATGTCAGTGGACTTCAACACTGACATTGCCGTCTTTCAGCACCAGCACAAGGCGGTCGCCGGGGCTGAGTGAAGCGGCAGAGCTGATGCGGCGTCCGTCTTTCAGGGCAAGTGCATATCCCTTTTCAAGGATAGATGCGGGCGAGAGCAGCCGCAGACGGCTTTCAAGCAGGTCCAGCT
>JAGHVP010000025.1 GCA_018064305.1 Candidatus Equibacterium intestinale
CGTAGCTTTCGTCCCGCTTGGGCTGCGCGGCCAGTGCAGTGCAGGAGGGGGCGCTCTCTTCGCTGACGCTCAGGCGCTAGCTTATCCCCTCCTGCATCTGCACCTGGCACGCTCCGCTGGCGCGGAACTCATCTGCGGCGGTGCCTCCCTTTTAAGTTTCACGGGTCTCAAGGATCTTCACAGCAAGCGTGCAAGCTTGCAGCATTATCATCAGGGCTTTAGCCCGCCGGGGCGATATGTTCCGGAACATGCT
This sequence comes from Candidatus Equibacterium intestinale, assembly GCA_018064305.1. Classification (GTDB taxonomy): domain Bacteria; phylum Bacteroidota; class Bacteroidia; order Bacteroidales; family UBA932; genus Equibacterium; species Equibacterium intestinale. Next base: position 254 of record JAGHVP010000025.1, read on the forward strand.
GCCAGACGCTCCTTTTGTGCGGCAGGTGCCGAAGCCTTGGCGCATACGCTGCTGACTATCAAATACTTACGCAAAACAGCCCCATGGAAATTCAAGGGGCTGTTTTTGTTATCTATCTATGTATCAACTACTTCTGCGCCACGAACAAATCACATCGACCGCCGGGCAGATAGGCCGGGCAAGCCTATGCCGCCACGTAACCGGCCGGCGCGGAATGAGCCACAACTATCTCTGCCTCAGCACTTCGGGCAGTTCCTGGTCGAGGAGGTATTCGTACCAGAAGCGGTAGTTCTGGAGGTCGAAGTGGCGGCCCTGATAGCCGCGGTAGCCGTGCATTCCTGAAGGATATACCATGAACTCGAAGTCTTTGTTCATACTCATGAGCTTGTCAATAGCCTGGAGCGAGTTCTGGAAATGGACGTTGTCGTCGCAGCGGCCGTGGGTCATGCGCATCATCTTGGTCTTGTAACCCTTGTAGTTGCGCAGACGGTTGATCACGGCCGACTTCTCGTATCCTTCGGGATTGTCCTGCGGACGGTCCATATAGCGCTCTGTGTAGTGGCTGTCGTAGAGTCTCCAGTCAAGGACACCGGCACCGCTTACTGCATATTTGAAATATTCGTTGCCCTCAGTCACGGCCAGCATCGACATTGTGCCGCCGTATGAGAACCCTTCGATACCCACCTTGTCGGCGTTGACATAAGGAAGCTTTGTAAAATACTTGATGCCGTCTTCGATGTCCTGCAGCTCGAGCACGCCAAGCTGGCGGTAGACTTCGTTGAGGCCGGCTTTGCCGAAATGGCCTGACGAGCGGGTGTCAAGCACAACCTGTATCACACCGTGGTTTGCCCACCACTGCGACTTGAAGTTCACTCCCTTGAAAGTGTCCCACACCTGGGGTGTGTCGGGGCCGCCGTACACATCAACCTTCACAGGGTACTTCACCTTGCCGGAACGGTCCATGTCAAGGGGCCAGATGACTGTGGCGGGAAGCTTGCGTCCGTCACGCATGGTGATATAGACAACTTCCTGAGTGGCAATGGCATACTTATCATAATCCTTGCCTTTCGAATCGAACAGCACCTCTACTTTCTTCCTGTCGAGACTGCCCAATCCGGGAAGATGGATGGCGACATCCTGTGCGGGCGTGGTGCTGTTTGAAAGTGTAGCATACACTGTACGGCAGTCGTCGCTTATCGAGATGTTAGTGAAGTTGTATTCTCCGTAAGAGACTCTCTCAAGCTTGAGGTCCTTAAGAGTCACGCGGTATATGTCCGTACGGATCGTACACTCTTTGCTGCGGGCAGAGAAGAAGAGATATTTCTCGTTGGCCTTGAGCAGCTGCACACCCCAGAGCTCTTTGTTGCAAACATAGCTGAATGTCTTGCCGTCGAAAGAGAGGAAATATATCTTCTGCCACATTTCATAATCGCGCACGAAATACATTCCCTTGCTGCTGAAGAGCATCTCTGTGGGCCATTCGATCCAAGTATCCTGATGCTCGCTGTATATCTTCTCCTTGCCTCCGTAGAGAGGGTCCACGCTGTAGAATATCATATTGTCCTGGCTGCGGTCCATCCAGGGCACAATCAGACGGTCTCCCGTATTGTTCCAGAAGGGAGTGCCGAAATACTGGTCGTCCTTTTCATTGAAATCGGCCCATACCACCGCATTGCCATCGACAGAAGCGAACCCTATGCGGACCTCCGGGTTGGGATCGCCTGCCATGGGATAGTGAGTCTGGCGGAGAGTGCCGTGCTGCCCCTGCTCGAGATAGATGGGGAACATGGGCACCTGGGTGTCGTCGAAACGGTAGAAAGCCAGTATCTTGCTGTCGGGCGACCACCAGAATGCGCGGTAACGGCTTGGGCGGCCGAATATCTCTTCGTAATATACCCATGAAGCATATCCGTTCATTATCAAGTCGGTACCGTCGTATGTGCAGCGGTGCACCTTCTTTGTAGCCACTTCTATGGTATAGAGGTCACCGCCCAGCGTGTAGGCGATTCTGGTGCGGTCGGGCGAATATGTGGGGTTCTGCCACCCGTCCACCAGCTGCGGCATTGCTTCAACCTTCTGACCTGCAGTGCTGCCTGCATTACCGGTGCGCTGGTTTATTATTCCTTCGGGAAGTCTGCCCATAGCGATCTGGGCATCTGTCAAATGTGTTTTCTGCTGTGAATTAGCCATAAGAAAAGCCGCACAAAGGGCGAACAGGGTGAGAGAAAAACGTTTCATCTTGTTTTCGATGTCTATGATTGGGCAAATATAGCCAAAATAATCGTACATTTGCTTTCCAACAAACCAACGCAACATTCAATGAAACGTTTCCTCTCTCTTCTCAGTCTTGCCATATTCAGCATCACCGCTTCAGCGGATGAGGGCATGTGGCTTCCATGCATGGTTGAATCTGTAATCGGAGATATGCAGGCAAAGGGATTCAAGCTCAGCGCCGAAGATATCTACAGCATCAACCAGGCATCGCTCAAGGATGCCGTGGTGCTTTTCGGTGGAGGCTGCACGGCCGAGCTGATTTCCGGGGAAGGGCTGCTGATAACCAACCATCACTGCGGATACAGCCACATCCAGGCCCACTCTTCTGTGGAGCACGACTATCTGAAAGACGGATTCTGGGCATTGAACCGCAGCGAAGAGCTCCCCTGCCCCGGTCTGGACGTAAAGTTCCTGGAGTACATGGAGAATGTCACAGACGCTGTGCTCTACGGCTATGAGGAAGGGATGAGCGAAGAGCAGCGCGAGAGCATCACAAAAGCCAATGCCGAAAAGATAGTTGCTGCCCACACCAATGAGAAAGAGGGCAAGTCGGCCCGCGTGGCTGCGATCTACTACGGCAACCAGTATTTCCTGTATGTGTTCCGCACATACACCGATGTCAGGCTGGTGGGCGCTCCGGCTTCATCTATCGGCAAGTTCGGCGGCGAGACCGACAACTGGATGTGGCCGCGCCACACAGGCGATTTCTCTATGTTCAGAGTGTATGCGGCACCCGACAATTCACCGGCAGACTATTCGCCAGAAAATGTACCTTACACCCCTAAGAGATACTTCAAGGTTTCCACAGCCGGAGTCAAGGAGGGCGACTTCACATTCATCTACGGCTGCCCCGGCACCACCTATGAATATGTAACCAGCGAGGACGTGGCATTCCGCGCCCGCAGGATGGACCCCACGGCGGTGGACCTTCGCACCATAAGGCTGCAGACCATGAAGAAATATATGAATCAGAGCCAGGACATCCGCATCCGCTATTCCAACAGATATGT
>JAGHVP010000011.1 GCA_018064305.1 Candidatus Equibacterium intestinale
ATACACTGCGGCAATATATGCATCAAGGGCTGGTCTGAATCCTGTTCTGTATCAGGGCATACAGCCCGGCGGACAGCTTACCACCACCACAGAGATAGAGAATTTCCCCGGCTACCCCCAGGGAGTTGACGCCAATGCCATGATGGCCGACTTCGAGGCCCAGGCCAGAAGGTTCGGTGCCGACATCCGTTTCGGTTCTGTGACAAAAGTCGATTTCAGCAGGAAACCTTTCATAATTACTATAGACGACAAGGCCGATATCAGTGCACAGGCTGTGATCATTGCAACAGGTGCATCTGCAAAATATCTCGGTCTTGAAAGCGAGAAGAAGTTCCGCGGAATGGGTGTGTCTGCATGTGCCACCTGCGACGGATTCTTCTACCGCCGCAAGGATGTGGCCGTTGTGGGTGGTGGTGACACTGCCTGCGAAGAGGCCACCTATCTGGCAAGCCTCTGCAACAAGGTATATATGATTGTACGCCGAAACGAGCTGCGCGCCACCGAGGCAATGCAGAAGAAAGTTGCAGCTACTCCCAATATCGAAGTCCTGTGGGAGTGCCAGACACAGGAGGTGCTGGGCGATGTGAACGGTGTCACCGGTGCACGTCTGGTGCGTAAGAGCGGCGAGGTTTTTGATATCAGCATCGACGGCTTTTTCCTGGCCATCGGCCATCATCCCAACTCAGACCTCTTCAGGGAGTGGGTTGCCACAGATGAGCAGGGCTATATCAAAGTTGACGGCACGGCTGCAACCAGTGTTCCCGGCGTTTTCGCTGCAGGAGATGTCTGCGACCCCCGTTACCGTCAGGCTGTAGTGGCTGCAGGAAGCGGCTGCAAGGCGGCTATGGATGCCGAGAAATTCATTAAAGAAAACTATTAGTATGTCAAGAAAATTGTCCGTTTTGTTTTTGCTCGCAGCTGTGCTTGCGGTTACTTCGTGCTCTTCTGAGTTCGAGAAGCTGCTTGCCGGCTATGACTTCGACAAGAAATACAAGACAGCGCTGCAGCTGTACGACGAAGAGAAGTACTCCAAGGCTGCCCAGCTGTTTGAATCTCTTGCTGTAAACGCGCAGGGGCTTCCTCAGGATGACACCATCCAGTTTTACTGGGCGATGAGCAACTACAAGATGCTTGACTACGCTACTGCAGAGAAGAACTTCAGTGAGTTCATACAGACATTCCCCAGCAGCGCGTTTGCAGAAGAGGCGGAGTTCCGTATGATAGACTGCATGTACCGCGGTACATACCGTTATGAACTAGACCAGCGTCCCACGCACCACGCTCTCGGATACATCACACGCTATATCCTCGACCACCCGAAGAGTGAATATGCAAATTATTGCTATGTCATGCAGACAGACCTTCACGAGCGTCTTGACAAGAAGGCATTCGAAGGAGCAAGGCTCTACTACCACATGGAGGATTACAAGGCGGCACACCATGCACTGAAGAATGTGCTCAAGGATGATGCAGACAACCAGTACCGTGAAGACATCATGTATTATACCGCCATGGCAGCATATAAATATGCCTTCAACAGTGTTCCCGAAAAACAAAAAGAGAGATATATGACCTTCTTGGACGAATATTACAATTTCGTGAGCGAGTTCCCCGAAAGCAAGCATAAGTCGGAGCTTGACGGTCTCTACAAGAAAGTCAACAAACAGATCAAAAAAGAGGAATAAATATATGGAATCAAGCAAAACAGTTGTAACCAACACAATCACAAGAGACCTTGTGAACCTTGCAGCCCCCACAGGCAACATCTATGAATCAGTCATGATCATGGCTAAACGTGCCAACCAGATCAGCACTGACATCAAGCAGGAACTCAGCCACAAGCTTGAAGAGTTCTCTTCTTATACCGACACTCTCGAGGAAATCTCAGAGAACCACGAGCAGATAGAGATCTCCAAGTATTACGAGAGGCTTCCCAAGCCCGCTCTTACTGCTATCAAAGAGTTCCAGGAGGGTAATCTTTTCTACCGCAAGGCAGACTCCAAAGAGTAGTTGTTGCTGAAAAGACAGGATGCTTCGCAGGCTCTCCATCAGTAATTATGCATTGATAGATGTTCTGGACATTGAAGTTCCGGAGCATCTTGTCATTATTACTGGTGATTCGGGAGCAGGCAAGTCAATCCTGCTGGGCGCTCTTGCGCTGCTTCTCGGCGGGAAGACAGACAGCCTGGTGCATCGCGACCAGTCCAAAAACTGTGTGATCGAGGCTGAATTCGACGACCACATCGTGAGAAGGGTGATTTCCCCTGCGATGCGGTCGCGTGTCTTTATAGACGACGAACCAGCCACCCTGGAGCAGATAAGGGCCCTTGCCATGCAGAAGGTCGACATCCATTCACAGAACAGCCAGCTGCTGCTTGACAACGCACAGTTCCGTCTGTCGGTGGTAGACAGTTTTGCCGGCACTGCAGCCCTTCTTTCTGAATATCAGGAGGCATACAGCCGTCATTCAGCCCTGGAACGCGAGTGGAAAGAAATCTGTCTGCGCCGTCAGGAGGCCGAAAGGAACCGCGACTACAACCAGTTCCGCTGGCAGCGTCTTGATGCTGCTTCAC
>JAGHVP010000226.1 GCA_018064305.1 Candidatus Equibacterium intestinale
CTGTGGGTTGTAGACTTCCCCCTGCTCGAGTGGAGCGAAGAGGACGGCCGCTTCTATGCAATGGACCACCCCTTCACAGCACCCAAGCCGGAGCACATGGAGCTCTTCTACAGCGATAAGAAAGAAGATCTGGAGCGCGTCTGCGCAAATGCATACGACTTCGTGCTCAACAGCACAGAGCTTGGCGGTGGCAGCATCCGTATCCACCAGGCCGACGTGCAGCAGCGCATGTTCGAGGTGCTCGGCATCTCCAAGGAAGATGCTGAATACAAGTTCGGCTTCATCATCAACGCATTCAAGTTCGGTGCTCCCCCTCACGGAGGTCTTGCATTCGGTTTCGACCGCGTATGCGCCCTCTTCGCAGGTCAGGAGACAATCCGCGACTTCATTGCATTCCCCAAGAACAACATGGGCCGCGACGTGATGATAGACGCTCCCAGCCGCATCGACCAGGTGCAGATGGACGAGCTTTTCCTCACCAGCAACGCTCCCGCTCCCAAAGAATAGATGGAAGAGCGCATCCTGGATATCCTTTCAAGTGTGATGCATCCTGCCCAGGGGGCCGACATAGTCTCGCTGGGCATGGTGGAGAACATCCACACGAATCAGAACACCATCAAGTTCAATCTGGTGTTCAAGCGCAGGGACCCCCTCGCAGGCAGCATCAAAAAGGCCTGCCGTGAGGCTCTTGGCGCCACTTTCCCCGAATACAAAGTCTCTATCCTGGAGCTTGTGAGGGAGAAGAAGCCCGAAAAGGCAGTGCCACTCCAGAACGACACTGAGAACCTCAAGGATGTCAACAGCGTGATTGCCATCGCCAGCGGCAAAGGCGGCGTGGGCAAGTCAATGGTCACGGTGAACCTGGCCATCACACTGGCCCGCAAGGGTTACAAGGTAGGTGTGGCCGACGCCGACATCTACGGTCCTTCGATTCCCCGCATGACCGACACCCAGGGTGTCCAGCCCGAGGCTGAGATAGAGGGCGACAGGCAGACCATCATCCCTGTTGAGAAATATGGTGTGAAATGGATGTCTATCGGGTATTTCGCACGGCCCGAGCAGGCTCTTATCTGGCGCGGTCCCATGGCAAGCAACGCACTTAAGCAGATGATCCTGCAGGTGGCGTGGGGCGAGCTTGACTTCCTGCTCATCGACCTGCCTCCCGGAACAGGCGACATCCACATTTCGCTGGTAAACGACATCCCTCTCGACGGGGCGATGATTGTAACCACCCCCCAGGCTGTGGCACTGGCCGATGTGGAGAAAGGAATCGACATGTTCCGCAACCCGAATGTAAACAAGCATATATTCGGAATAATTGAGAATATGTCGTGGTTCACTCCTGCCGAGCTGCCCGACAACAAGTATTACATATTCGGCCGTGGCGGCGCCGAGGCACTTGCCGCAAAATACAACCTGCCGCTCCTGGCGCAGATTCCACTGGTTCAGAGTGTCTGCGAAAGCGGCGACAACGGAACCCCCGCAGCACTTGAAGACGGCGAGGTGTTCAAGGCATTGAGCAATATTTTTTAATTTTTTTTGCTGAAAAGATAAATAACTATATATTTGCACCCGCAAATGCCACTGAGATATGGTGTAATGGTAGCACTACAGATTCTGGCTCTGTCAGTGAGGGTTCGAGTCCTTCTATCTCAACCAAACGGAAGACCGGCTTCAACAGCCGGTCTTTTTGTTTTTTATCAGCTTATTGGTAAATTTGAGGATAAGATTGTCTCAAAATCATGAAAAGATTCCTTCTTCCAGCTCTGATTCTTCCTCTGCTTGTTTCATGCAACGGGCTGCCTTCATCATGGAAGGCATCATGGGAGAACCCGTCAGTTGGCTACCGCCCTCTCAAGATGTGTCATAATGTCGACCTTGAAAAAGATGCCGACGGGCATGACCTCATCGACTATTATGCCGACTCCTGCGCGCTGGGCGGCATTGTGGTGAACTTCTCCGGCCCGGGCTACCTCAAGGACGAGGCCGGCTGGGAGCACCTGAGGCAGACTGTGGCAAGGGCTCATGAAGAGGGGCTCCGCGTATGGATATATGACGAGGCGGGCTATCCCAGCCTGGGAGCCGGCGGAAGAGTGCTTGAGGCCGACCCTGCCGTGGAGGCGAAGGAGATAGTGTATGATGCCTCCCTGCCGGAAGGGGAACAGTATTATGTGCGTGAGTCATACGAATATACCCACGCCACCAACAATTACGGCGCCGCCCGCCGCTATCCCGACCCGGGCAGCCCGCGTGCCCTGCAGCTGTTCACCGACATGACATATAACGGCACACGCGACAATCTGGACACTCTTTTCCAGTATGTCGAGGCCTTCTTCACCGACGAACCGGCATATCTCGGCATCAATGTGGGACAGATTCCCGAAATCGCCCGTAAGAACGTCAAGGTGGTTGACGAGCCCGACTACACCAAGAAGAACCTTCCCATGGCAGCCTGGACTCCCGGCATCGACTCACTCTATCTGGCGCGTTACGGCAGTCCGCTGCGCGTAGAGTGCCTTTTCGGCGGTTCCGACGAGGAGGCAAAGAGAGTGCGCCAGCAATACTGGGCGCTTATGGGTGAACGTTTCGCCGATGTCTACTGCGGTACCATCATGAACTGGTGTCACGAAAACAACCACCCCGCTTCAGGACACTTTCTCCGCGAAGAGATCGTGGCCTGCCAGACCCCTCTCTACGGCAATATGATGCAGGTTGAACGAGGGCTCGACATACCAGGAATGGACATGCTCGACACCGATCCCGATTCATGGAACACAGCCTCAACCCTCTGCTGGCTTGCAGCAGCCTGGCCGTCATCGGCAGCCATCCTGAATGGTACACGCCTGCAGATGAGCGAGATAAGTGAACACAACCAGTATGTGCTGGGAAAAGTACCCACCACCTACGCCCAGATGAAGGCTACCGCAGCCTGCCAGATTGCTTCAGGCATCACCGAACTGATGCTGTACTACGGCGTAACCATCCCCTCAGTCGACTACAGGCCGGTGTCAGGCTTCCGTGAATACAACGATTTTGTAGGCCGGCTCAACTCTGTGGTCCGCGAAGCGCAGCCTGAACGCAATGTGCTGCTGTATTACCCGGCATACGACTTCCAGAGAGAATACATCCCCACCTGGGATGCCCTCAACGAGCCCTCCAGCCAGAGTCCCCTTACAGTAGCCATCCGCGCCTCTTTCGTAGCGGCAGGCTCGGCCATGGCACAGCACCAGATACCGTTTGTGCTTGCCGACTACCTCGCCCTTTCAGAGGCGGCAGTTGCCGGCGGCTGTCTGAATATAGGCAGCGGCTCGTTCAGCACTGTAGTACTGCCTGCATCCGTAACCCTTCCTGAACCGGTTGCAGAGCTGCTCGGAAGCTTCGAACAGGCAGGCGGAACAGTGGTAAGGCTTCCTGAAATCACTGAAGGATTAGACTCGATTGTATATCCTGCAGCAGCCTCGCTCGATGGCAGGCTCGCCCCGGCATTCGTCCCGGCCGAGGTAAGCGGTACAATCACTGCCGCCCTCCCCGGACGCGAAGAGTTCATACCAGCCAAGCCGGAAATAGTTTTCGGCAAGTTCATCCGCGACGGGCACACCGTATATGTGGTGGTGAATGCCTCTGAATGCAGCTACGACGGAAAGCTCTGCGGCACCGGAAAATGCTCATGGTCACTGCTTGACCCGGACAGCGGCCGGATATGCCGCACACGCACAGAGAAGTTCGTCACAGGAGGCAGCGCCGGCACAATCATAACAGAAGGCCCGGGCATCAGACTCTCGATGGAGCCTTATCAGACACTGATAATTGTGGGGAGATAGCGGAGCCGCAGCGTCCATTCTACTGCTGCGCCTTCGCCTCGCTGACGACTCTGCTACGGGGCACTCCCGCGCCGGCGTATGTGCTGCAGCATAGAATGCTACGCTCAAACTATTTACTCAGACGGAAAATACAGCACTGCCTGAATATATTCATCTTTCGCAAGATCTTCACGGTGTAAAGTTTGTCTTTCTAAAATCATCTCATTGGTGATTTTTTCGCATTCTTCTTTAGTTAAAAGAATGGACGGCAGTTCAATCTTAGTAGCGTCAATGAAATAAAAATGAACTGAATCCTGTATCAATTCTTCCCAATAATCGAAATGGGAAAAATGAAAATCCGAGTGAGCCTCTAAGAGCTGACGTTGACTATCAGCAGAGACACAATCATCTTGAGTATCAAAATCAAGAACAATATAGACATCTTTATCTGAGGTATTATATAGCCATATCGACCAAAAATAATCACAAGAAGTTAATAATAAGGAAGTTAATAACAATACACCAAAGAAGAATTTATAACGTGACATAACAATTATTCAGAAAAGAAATATTAAAAATGTTGACAAATGACCTGCATAATATGCAATGGAAGAATAAAAATACCAATCTGGATTCTGAACTGATGGATACGTTGATTTTTCAAAAGATTCCGCTTCAGCAAGATATCCATTATCCGACAGATAGTTATCTGATAAATTATTAGCCCATACTTCATACCATTCATTGTGATGATCATGACCCAACTTTTTATGAAAACCAGCTCCAATAATACTCGGTACTCCAACAGCAGACAAGTAGGCATGGCCAAATATCTTACTTTGTTTGGTATGGCCATACTCATGAGTGAACATTGCATCTTTTGCCGGGTCTGCCTCCATATCCATACCGTTAATGTATGGGCCCAAGGTCATGCCCCACTCACCTTTCGATGTGTTCTTGTTAACCAAGGTTGCACCATGGTAGTAATCAACATTAACACTTTCATTCTTATCAGAGAAAATGTTTCGTAAATGGGAATAGCCATTTCCTATAGCTGTCGCAGACCGTTCCCATGTAAATCTTGATGCTATCGTCCATACTTTTCCTAAAAAAGACTGATTAGAATCGGTTTTAAGCAATCCCATATCTATTTTGAATGCTGTGGAAACCTTTTCGCCATAGTCCGCCCTGCTGCGCGATGCACTCCGCAATGACCGTACAGCCACCGACGGCGCGGACGGTATGCTGTCCCGCTTGTCAGCGACGGAGGATTTCCGGACGGCTTCAGCCACATTCCCCGCGTAACGGGAGAACGGTACTGCCGCATACTCGAAGACATACTCGTCAACGCTGTCTGCCGCCAGAGATATCAACTTATGAAACTTCATTGCGGGAAAGTTATGGTTTCCCGCCAAGTTACTTAGATTATCGACGGATTTCAAATATTACCGAAGTTTGTAGCGCGAGAAGTCTGCGGCAGGCTGGCATGGTGGAGGCGGTGGCGGAATATAAGCCGTAGCGGCCGGCGCTGGAGCGCCAGCGGAAGTGCCGGGCACATGTGAGGGGGATGCCGGGAAACAATCCTCTGCGCGACGACGTTACAGCCGGGCCGAAGGGACGGCTGTAAAAGGAGGAGGTTAAGGATTGCGGCAGACACCTCTCTTGTGCAGCGTCAAGCGGCGCCTCTATTCCGCCACACCTCCACCATGCCGCCAG
>JAGHVP010000094.1 GCA_018064305.1 Candidatus Equibacterium intestinale
TGTGCGAACTGAGGCTGGCTGTCTGTCCATCCGAACGCTCTGTAGAGCAGATAATGGAGAGGAAGCGAAGGAAGCCATTCCTCACCGCGGATGACGTGTGAAACCTCCATGATGTGGTCGTCTACAATGTTCGCCAGATGGTATGTGGGCAGTGCGTCTGCAGATTTGTAGAGCACTTTGTCATCAAGTGTCGAAGTGTTGATGGTGATGTGGCCGCGGATGATGTCATCCATCTCCACATTTTCGTTTTCGGGCATGAGGAAGCGGATAACCCACTGGTCGCCGCGCTCTATGCGTGCCTTCACCTCCTCTGCGGGAAGGGTGAGGGAGTTGCAGAGAGACTTGCGTGTGGCTGCGCTGTAGGCGAAGGTCTGGCCTTTCGACTCCATCTCGCTGCGGAGCGCATTGAGGTCTTCAGCGCTGTCGAACGCATAATAGGCATTGCCGCTCTCGACAAGCTGGAGTACATACTTCAGATATATGTCACGGCGTTCGCTCTGACGGTAGGGGGCATGAGGACCGCCTACACCTACGCCTTCGTCAACTGTGATTCCGCACCACTTGAGTGATTCTATGATATAATCCTCAGCGCCGGGAACGAATCTCTGGCTGTCGGTGTCTTCAATACGGAGAATGAAATCACCGCCGAAGTGGCGTGCAAACAGGTAGTTGTACAATGCTGTGCGGACACCTCCGATGTGGAGTGCGCCTGTGGGGCTGGGGGCGAATCTTACGCGAACTTTGCTCATGGCAGAAGAAATGAATTTCAAAAATAATCCTTTACAAAAAAGGCTGCCACTATTGGGCAGCCTCCTGTTGGTACTCGATAGGAGAATCGAACTCCTATTTAGAGATTGAGAATCTCTTGTCCTAACCGTTAGACGAATCGAGCGTTTAGTGTGTTTTGGGATGGCAAAAGTATAACAATTTTTTGAAATACCAAACAAATTGTAACTTCGCACTCAACTTTTTTGAAAAAAAGTCAGATCATGAGCAAAATTCTGCTGATATACACAGGCGGCACCATCGGTATGGTGCAGAACAAAGAGACAGGTGCACTGGAAAGCTGCGATTTCGATTCGCTGGTGAAACATATTCCCGAGATGGAGCAGTGCAGTGCTGAAATCGATACTTTTTCATTCGAGTCACCGATCGACTCTTCCGATATGAATCCGGAAATCTGGGGGAAGATTGTGAAGGTGATTGCAGACCACTACGATTCTTATGACGGATTTGTGATTCTGCACGGCACTGATACAATGGCATTTACTGCATCTGCACTCTGCTTTATGCTTGAGGGGCTGAACAAACCGGTCATCCTTACCGGAAGCCAGCTCCCGATACATTCAATCCGCACTGATGCCAAGGAGAACATGATTACAGCCATAGAAATAGCTGCAGCAAAGGATATCGACGGGCATCCAATGGTTCCCGAGGTCTGCATCTATTTCCATGAAGAACTTATGCGCGGCTGCAGGTCCACCAAAATCAGCGCAAGCAACCTGGCTGCCTTCGCTTCCAACAACTATCCGCTGCTTGCCCGTTCCGGCACCGATATCACATATTATCCCGAGTATATTAGGCCTTTCAATCCAGACAGCAGGCTGATTCCCCACTACAAGATGGATCCATCAATCATAATTCTGTCGCTTTTCCCTGGCTTCGGTCGTGAAATTGTAGATGGTGTTTTGAAGAATGATGCAGTGAAAGGAGTGATATTCAGAACCTTCGGCTCTGGCAACGCCCCTCGGAACGGCTGGCTTGAAGAGTCTTTGAGCGAGGCGGTTTCCAACGGCAAGGTGATTGTCAACATTTCGCAGTGTGCCACCGGTTTTGTCCAGATGGAGAAGTACCAGACAGGCCGCGGCCTGCTTGATGCAGGTGTAATAAGCGGCCTCGACAGTACTGTCGAAGCCGCTCTCACAAAACTTATGTATCTTCTGGGCGAAGGCTTGTCTCAATCTGAAATTTGCCGTAAAATGAATCTTTCCCTCGCCGGTGAGATAACTCTTTAGAATGTAACTGTCTGGCTTGCAACCTCCACGAAGGGGAGTACTGTAAGTGTGTATGTAAGCTCGCTTGTGGTGAGGTCGTGGTCGTCGGCAGGGTCGCCTCCGTCACCGGGATTCTCGGGGTCGTCGTCACCTGTGCCGCCGGGGATACCTGCCTTTGTGATTGTGATTGCATAGTCGTATGAATGGTTGCGCGCTACTCCGTAGTGTGCAGTGTCGGATGACTTGAATGCATCTGCCTTCCATGTGTCGCCGTTGTTCACGGGGAGTGACCAGTAGTAGTCATGACCGTCGATAGTGCCTTTTACGCAGAGTCGGATGCAGTTTCCGTCAGTTGCCATAGTGGTTGTGGTCCTCGGATAGCAGAAGAACTGGTGTCCTGTGGCTGCATCGCTGCCGCTCACGATGTTGCCATAGCTGTCGCATACTTCGAATGTGTCTTTGTTGCCGGCCAGGAGTCCGCTGGTGTAGCTTGTCCCCGGGGTACCGTCGTATTTGCAGGTATTGGGATAGTTCTTGATATAGACTTCCACGTCACTGACTGTCTTTCCTGCGTTCGCTCCGGTAAGTGCGAATTTGAGAGAGCTTACGCTGATCTTGCTGACAAGCCTTGTGACATTGATGGGGACATTGGTGGTTGACTCTGTGATTGTCAAGGTGTTTTCACCAATCATCACCATGTCTGCAATCCCTTCTTCAGAAAGTGTGGATACAAGTGCCATCAGTGCGGCAGGGGTTGATACTGCGTTGAATGTGAACTCTGAGTTGGGGTTCACGACTGCAATGAATCGGCGCTGGCCCGGAGTGACCTCTATCGAGCCGGAGTTTGCATCTGTGATGCTTGCCGATCCGTCCAGGCGGTTTCCGTCAAATGCAAATATATAGACAGTGTTGATGGCGTCGTCGTCGATGCCTGAAGTGGCTTTGGTGACCATACCGAGCGAGAAGTTGACATTCACTTTCCCTCCCTGGCCTTCATTTGCCGAATTGTCCATCTTGTTGCAGGATGTAACTGCCAGTACACCTGCCAGAGCAATCATAATAAGATTTCTTTTCATGTTTTGTTGGTTTTAGTTGTTAGTTGAAAATATGAGTGTGTGAATTAGGATCTGTGACGTGGACAGTTATCGAGGGGCTTCTGTGCCCGTCGTATGTGAAGTACATCTTTACGTCGCCCAGGCCCTCTCCCTGTATGACGTTTTCTTCCGGCGAGATGGCGAATCCGCTACCGGTCGATGACATGTCATAGAAGAAACGGCTGTAGATGGGCTCGATGCTGCCGTTTTCCCTCTTCAGGAATGTGTTGACGTGTATTGTGTCATTCAGCGCCACATAATACTCGGAACTTTCTGCGAATACTTCTGAAATCGGGCTGACGACAGGAGGATTAACCGGTACGACCGGGCCGGTACCGCCGTTGACTGTTATGGTGCAGGTGGCGCTGAACCTGCTGTGCTCGGCCAGCGTGGCGGTAATGATGGCTGTCCCGTATCCTACGCTGGTGACACCTCCGTCGTTGTCGACTGTTGCGACTGATGGATTGCTGCTTGACCAGATTACGTCATATCTCTCAGATGATGTGGGAGATACATACGCAATAAGGTCGGTTGTGAGTCCGGTTCCATCAAACGTATATGCTTCCGGATATATGTTCAAAGATGATATGGGTATTGTGTGGATGTCTGAATCCACCCGCCAGTCCGAGCCGAGCGCCCCGGTGTCCGTCAGAGATACTCGTATTACATAATGCATGTTCCTGTATACGCTGAAGTCAGAAGTCTGGTTGCCGCCGAGGTAGAACCTGTATGTGAATCCGCCCCGCATAATCATACCTTTGTCATACAAATAGTCTCCAGAAAATTCAATGTAGCTGCACTTGTGCTCGTTGTCGCTTCCTTCTTCAAAATATTTGGTGCGGTCTGAATGATTGCCGAGAAGAAGCAACCCCTGGGCGTTCTCGAACATGTAGAAACTGACTTCGCTGCCGTTGTTGAGCAGGGCTATTTCACCGCTGTCCGCCCGGTCGCCGTCACTGAAACAATCTTCATATGAGCCGGCACGGGAATCTTTGAAAAGAGCAACCTTCGAAGGTGTGTTCTTTATCTTCATCGAGTTTATTGTCATGGATGCATTCTGAAGGGCGCTGTCGTCGATCTGAATCGATATCAGTGCCACACACCTCGTAAGGCCGATTTTTACGTCAACGCCGTCTGTCACAGGGATATACCCACTGTGTCCCGACATAGGAACCGCTCCCGCACTGTTGACTATTTCCGAATAGTCGCTGATCCTGTACTGATACGATAACAGGTTCGACTCCCTGGCAAACCCGGCATTGTGAGTGATGTCACCGATGTTGCATACATAATAGAATATATATTCCTCACCTCTTGCGAACTGGTAAGACATAGAGGTCAGCGGACCGTCGGGGCAGTATTCTCCAACAACCAGGTTTCCGTTGCTGTCGTATGCCATCACACAACAGTCAGAAATGCAGTCGGCATCAACTGCAAGGCCTTTTGTGAGGGTGTTGTCAAGCCGGAAGAAGACAGTCACGCTCTCCTGAGTAAGGGGGATGTCCCGACCGCAGGCGGCAAGTGCCGCCGCAGATAATATGAAACAGACCAGTTTTTTCATTGTCAATTCTTTTATAGGGTTATTTCAAAAGTGTCATGTCTGACCCAGCCGTCAGTGCTTATGGATATGAATGCCGATGAAGATCCCAGCACAATGTCTATCACTATCGGTCTTCCGCTGCTTTCCGTGAGGTCTTCGCCGGCTTCCAGCAGCATACGGCCGATTTCGTACTCTCCGGTCCGTTGCTCTCCGTCAGAGATGAATTCAAGCCTGAGCATGGCGTTTGTGGCTTCGGCCTGCCTTGTGATAAGTGTCTGGAACTGATAGTATTCCTCTTCGGATGACGGTGATTTGACAAGCTGCGGCACAAGCTGCCCGGGATTGCCCGCCGGTACGTCTCCTCCGAACGAGAAAGTGTTGTTTATGCCTGTGATCAGGGTGTTCACACCGCTTATGCCGGATATCCGGCCGCGCAGCAGGATGATCACTGGTCTGAACTGCCTTTCAGGAGCTATTTTTATGTGGGCGTCTTCGCAGTTGGTGCGGACACTCTGGCGGAAAAACCATACGCTGTCGCGTCCTCCTGGCAGGTGTATGGTCTGGTGCGTGACGTCAAGCCGTGAACTGTCCAGATTCCCCCAGGCACAGAACTGAAGCTCGTTCCTGCTCACCGGTATGATGAGTTCTTCACCGAACACTGCCGGCTCTGCGGTATGTGTGCCGCTGAACGTTCCGTCTTCAAACAGCATCATGTCCATTCTGCGTATGGCGGCTGTGTCGAGTTCTGTCATGTCCACATGAAGAAAGCAGGGGCACACAGAGCGGTCCTCCCTGATGCAGGAACACATCAGGAATAAGTATAGCAAGCATAGATGAAATACTCTCGACATGGTCTAACGATGAATAAAACAGATGATTGATAAAGAACAGTCCAGAGGAATAAGACCAAAACCCTTTTTGCGGTCCAGAATGCGGCCGCAGTGTGCCCCTGCGTAGTATGTGGTGTTATGAAGATATGCTGTGGTGCCGATGTCGGCGGAAAGGGCGAACCGCTCTCCGACCCGGCGGCAGTATCCGGCGCCCACACCGACCCCCGCCAGAGTCCCTTCCGGGAATGAGTCAGCTTTGATGCCGGCAACGTTGTATACAGACCAGAGCACTTTGCCCTTGGCATAAAGTCCGTCGAAAGGAGAGCCCGGCCAGATGCATAAGAATAGTTGTGGGGTGAAGCATCGGATCCTGAGCGTGCCGGACTCTCCGGAATTGAATTCGAACGGATTGTATTCTATTGTACATCCTGCGCTTGTGTGCGCGCCTGATGCATGCTGTATGCCTGCATTAATGGTGCAGAGCCGGGTCCAGGCAGCAAGGTCGGTGGATACTGCCCATCCGTTGTCGGCTGCATAAGCGCTGCAGCCAAGCAGCAGGGCGGCGGCAATGCCGGTCAGACTTCTTCTCAATCGCTTCATATCTCTTTCATTTTGTCCGATGCAAAAGTAGCGTGGAAAAGAGGCTGTTCCGGGGAAATGAAGGCTATTCGGAAAATATTGTGGAATATCAAAAAAACTCCTGGCTATTATTGGAGGATAATGATTATATTTACAAAATCATTTTTAACGGAAAGAGAGATGAAAGAGACACCGATTTTATTGCTGACCGGATATCTCGGCAGCGGAAAGACTACATTGGTAAATACAATCCTGAGCAACAGCAAGGGCATCAGGTTCGCAGTTATAGTTAATGATCTGGGCGAAGTCAACATCGACGCCAGCCTGATTGCAAAAGGGGGAGTTGTAGGCAAGAAAGACGACAGCCTCGTGTCGTTGCAGAACGGCTGTATCTGCTGCACACTCAAGATGGACCTTGTAGAGCAGATAAATGACCTCATAGCAATGGAAGCCTTTGACTACATAGTGATAGAGGCTAGCGGAATATGCGAGCCGGCTCCCATTGCACAGACTATCTGCTCGATTCCAAGCCTCAGCCCTGAGTTCACGAAAGTCAGCATACCGTTCCTTGACTGTATTGTGACAGTGGTGGACGCGCTGCGTATGAAAGATGAATTCGCATGCGGTGCAAACCTCCAGAAGCAGAACCTGGACGAGGAGGATATCGAGAACCTGATTATCCAGCAGATCGAGTTCTGCAACAAGATTCTGCTCAACAAGGTTTCGGAAGTGGACCCGGAAGAGCTGAAATACATAAAGGCGATAATCCGCGCCCTCCAGCCGAAGGCAGAGATTGTGGAGTGTGACTATTGCGACGTGGACCTTGACTCACTTCTGAACACCAACCTTTTCAACTTCTCTAAAGTGGCCACTTCCGCGGCTTGGATTCAGGAGATGGACCATCACGATGATGACGACGATGACGATGATGAACATGAAGGGGAGGAGCACGGCCATCACCATGACCATGAAGAGCATGAAGAACATGAAGAACACGGCCATCATCACCACCATCACCATCATCATGATGAGGGTGAGGCAGAGGAATACGGTATCCGCACATTCGTGTATTACCGCCGCCGCCCGTTTGACATCAACAAATTCGACAGCTTCATAGCTAATAAGTGGGACAACAACATCATACGTTCGAAGGGTGTATGCTGGTTTGCCGACGACAACGACATGTCATACCTCTTTGAAAGTGCCGGCCAGCAGAAGAAGCTGAGCGAGGTTGGATACTGGTACGCAACGGCTCCGGAGGAGGATCTTGAAAAGATTGCACAGGAAGATCCCGACTTCATGAAAGACTGGGACGACGAAGTGGGCGACAGGATGCAGAAGATTGTGTTCATAGGGCAGCATATCGACAAGGAAAAATTATTTGAAGATCTTGATTTCTGCCTTATTGACAATGTCTTTACTATTTCTTAACTTTGTTCATTCAACTAAAAATCTAAAAAATACAATTATGGGTAAATTTGAAATCACACTCCGCAAAAACGGCGAAGTTCAGTTCAACCTTAAAGCCACTAACGGTCAGGTAATCCTCACAAGCGAGGGATACAAAACAAAAGCAGCCTGCCTCAACGGTGTTGAGTCAGTAAAGAAGAACTGCCTTCAAGATGCAAGATTCGAGCGCAAAGAGGCAAAGAACGGCAAACCTTATTTCAACCTCAAGGCTTCTAACGGCCAGGTAATCGGTGCAAGCCAGATGTATGCTTCTGCAAAGACTATGGAGAACGGTATCGCTTCTGTAAAGAAGAATGCTCCCGAGGCAGCAGTTGTTGACCTTACAGAGTAATCGTTCAGTAGTTTGTTCCCAGAAACAAAAAGAGGTCACTAAGGGTCTCTTTTTTGTCATTATATAACCAGTCTAATACTGGCACGGTTCAGCGGCAAGTCTTCCGTTTCTGCCGCACTGCCGCGCTGGCAGCAATCTGATGGCATTTCTGCCGCACTGCCGCGCTGGCAGCAATCTGATGGCATTTCTGCCGCACTGCCGCGCT
>JAGHVP010000057.1 GCA_018064305.1 Candidatus Equibacterium intestinale
TACACAGGGTCTCAGACAGTTGGATACCACATTCTGGGATTACACCGGTGCACACAAGCTTGATTGTGATACAGACGCGATAATCTCTGAGTTCTTCGGTAAGAAGTAACAAGTATTCAAATAACATAGGAAAGGGGGCCTCGGTTGAGGTTCCCTTTTTTGTTTGAGCCGAAAAGGTTACCTTTGCGCCACTCAAAAATGATATGGACATGAAACACACTTTCAAAGACTGGTTTGTTGCAACAAGGTTCTGGTCGTTTCCCGTATCGGCAATGCCGGTGGTGGCTTCAACTGCCTTCCTTGCCTGGAAAGGTTATGAAATCAACTGGCTCTGTGCCGTGCTCGCCCTGCTGGGTATGGTGGTTTTCCATGCTGCCGGCAATGTGCTGAGCGACTGGTGGGACTACCGCAAGGGGGTTGACAACGAGCGCGCCTATGCCGTCCCTAACCTGGTGTTCCATCACTTCGAGCCGTCTGAATATATGCGTTTCTCTATTCTCCTCTTCGCTCTCGGACTGGTCATCGGAGTTGTGATAACCCTTCTTTCCGGGTGGCAGCTTCTTGTGGTGGGAGTACTCGGATTCCTGCTTGCAGCAAGCTATTCTTTCTTCAAGTTCAGGGCATTGGGAGACATTTTCGTGTTTGTATGTTTCGGTGTGCTGCCTCTGATAGGTACATCTTTTGTCACCACCGGAGCCGTAGACTGGTCTGTCCTGCTGCTCTGCGTCCCTCTAGGCATACTTACTGTGGCAGTGCTTCACAACAACAACACCGTTGACATTGCAACTGACTCGGAGTCAGGCATCCGCACTCTTCCCATGCGGCTGGGTGAGAAGCCGTCTGTAAAGCTTTACCTGGCATATCTTGTAATCCCCTATGTCGCCGTGGCTGCCTTCTGCATCGCGGGGCTGATGCCTGTTACAGCCCTGTTGTGCCTGCTTTCGGCTCCTGTAGCGCTCAAGCTATGGAAGACTGCAGCGGGTTATTTCAAGAACGGCAGGGAGGCATTGCTGGGTCTGGACCAGCAGACTGCAAAACTGCATCTGGTATTCAGCCTGCTGCTGACATTGGGGCTTGTGCTTGCAATCATTTTCTGAGAATAACTCTGGCTGATGGGAAAGATTCTTTCGGATAAAGTGCCTGCTGAGAGTGGCCGCGGGACCGGCGTGGGGACAGCTGGCAGCTGGCGTTCGGTTGCCGGTACTGACGGCGGACCTTCGGGCAGCGGAGGAAAGGCCGCAAAGAGGCGGCTCATAGCGGCGGTGGCGGTGGCTGCCGTCCTGTGGTTCTTCATGTTCAGCCCATGGACAGGGCATCTTGTCAATTTCTGGGTGATGATGAGCTTCAGCGCTGTCGCCCTCACTTCTCTGGCTGTTTGGGGTGGCGGGTTCAAGCGCCCTGAAATGCCTTTCGGGAAGCTTTTGCTGCAGGTTGCGGCGGGTGTGGCAATAGCGTTCGCCCTCTGGGGAGTTTTCTGGGTGGGGGACAAGCTCTCGCAGCTGATGTTTGATTTTGCAAGGCCCCAGGTAGATGATGTCTACGGCATGAAAGAAGGCACCCAGCCTGTATTGATATCCCTTCTTCTGCTTTTCGTTATCGGACCGGCCGAGGAATATTTCTGGAGAGGATATGTCCAGAAGAAGATTTCCGACCTCCACGGCTGCAATGTGGCGCTCTTTGCCACAGCAGCGGTATATGCGCTTGTCCACATCTGGTCGTTCAATTTCATGCTGGTGATGGCTGCACTTGTGGCCGGCGGCGTGTGGGGGCTGGTCTACAGGCTGAAACCATCGATGCTTCCTGCACTGATTGTATCTCACGCCGTGTGGGATGCGCTGGTGTTCGTAATTCTACCGATATAGTTCTGAGACCGGCTGGCTGCGTGGCAGAGGTGCTATGCGTTTCACGGTTGGTGATACTGCACACGTTGCGCTGGCTGGTGCGGACGTGGCGGAGGAATGTCGGAATAAGGGCGCCGCTTAACGCTGGACAGGCGGGGCTTATGCCGCACCTTGAAACCTCCTCCTTTTACAGCCGTCTTCGCCGGCTGTAACGTCGTCGACCAGTCAAGGTCTTATCCCGGCAACACCCCGCCTGCCCTTAACGCTACGGCTTATATTCCTCCATCTCCTCCCGCGCGACATCATCCAGGAGGAGTTCGACAAGCGCCGCCACGTCCGCACTTGCCGGCACTGAATTGAGGTGATGCACTGCATTTGACGTCACAACTGACGGTTTAATGCAAAAACGTAGAGTTGTGATAATGAGGCAGGGTCGGTCAGTTGTGAGCCATCCGTGGCGCAGAAGTGCTTGATACATAGATAGATAACAAAAACCGCCCCTCTATTTTTCAGGGGGCTGTTATGTATAAATAATTGATTGCCAGCGAGTTATGCGCCACGGCTTTAGCCGCTGCCGCACAAAGGAGCGCATGGCAGTCCGTTCTGCAGCACTAGCGCCTGGCAGTCCGTTCCTGAGCATATCGCCACGGCGGGCTAAAGACCTGCTGCTCGGACCGCAAGCATTGCTTGCTTTGATCGCCCTCGCGACCCGTGGCGTTCAAACGGGGCCCATAGTTCTGAAACAAAGGTATAACAAAGTAACTTCATATTGAAATCACGGTGCAAAGCTAAAAGAAGGAGCCTGCAGCAGATGAGTTCCGCGTCAGCGGGACGAAAGATGCTGTGGAAGGGCAGCAGAGCCGTTCGTGACATTCATCGTCACGCGCAACATGCCCCAGAACCATCTGTGCCCCGTGTTCCATGTGACGATGCCGCCATCTCCGCCTCATAGTCACGCGCCATCTGCCCCAGACATACCTGCGGGCCACATCTAGAATGACGATGATTTTCACTAAGGCACAGAAATCATGTCTGGTCGTCTTCGTGCAAAACATCTAAGCACGCTGATGTGCCCCACAGGTGCCTGCAGCGGGGATTGCCGTGCTTAGATGAAGCCTGCACCCCCGCATCTAAGCACGCCCATATGCGCCAGACGCGCCTGCAGGCAATGTTCTCGTGCTTAGATGAATGTCACGAAGCCATAGCTGGCTGTCAGGCGAGGCGGACTCTGAGTTAACAGTTTCCAGTCCACGGTATAATGCCTCTGGTGCGTCTAGAAAGGCGGTTGCTGTGGACTGGCACTCTCTGGAGACCTCCAGTCCACGCTGATTGCCGCTAGAATATGCTGTAGTGCAGGTGTCTGTGGACTGGCGAAGCGACAGATTTGTAGTATCGTTCCGAGTCGTTGTTCTTAACGTTGCCGCGTTATGCCGCACAAAGGAGCGACTAGCAG